>CAOKLK010000060.1 GCA_948469295.1 uncultured Mycoplasmatota bacterium | reverse complement strand
CATATGAACCGGAACCCGAATAGTTCTAGCTTGATCAGCTAATGCTCTAGTAATTGCTTGACGAATCCACCAAGTAGCATAGGTAGAAAACTTATATCCTTTATCATAATCAAATTTATCTACCGCTTTCATAAGACCAATATTTCCTTCTTGAATCAAATCCAAAAATAATAAACCTCTTCCAACATATCGTTTTGCAATACTAACAACCAAACGCAAATTAGATTCTGCCAAACGATTTTTTGCTTCTTCCTCTCCATTTGCAACACGTACTGATAAAGCAAGTTCTTCTTCTGCACTCAAAAGAGGAATTCGTCCAATTTCTTTTAGATACATTCGAACCGGATCATTAATATTAACATCTTTTGTAATTTCTGAATCATTTAAAATAATGGTTTCTCCTTGAGGTTTTCCACCTGCTTCATCTTCAGAAACTACTTCAATATTATTTTCAATCAAAGCATTATAAAGTTCATCCAAAGAATCATTATCAACATCAAGACCTTTTAATGCAGCAGCAAGTTCTTCAAAAGTAATAACTCCTTTTTCTTGTCCTTTCCTAATCAATTCTTCTTTTCTCTCTTCAAAAGTTTTCACTTCAACCAATTTAGAAACCTTTTTCGCAGTTTTCTTCGGAGCACTTTCTAATATCGTAATACCAGATTTATCCAAACTTCCTAAAATTTCTTTTACATCATCTTCTTGCAATTGAAAAATTTCTTTTTGTTCTTGCAAATCTTTAATTGTGATATATCCAAGTTCTTTTTGTAAACCCATTAAATTTTTAACTACAGTACTATTTGTTTTTTTCATATTCTCTACACTTCTTTCTTTAAACTTTGGATCCGACAAGCATACTCTAATTTTTTATTCGGATCTAATTCCATACGCATTTTTTCTTTCAATTTGGCAATTTCATTTTTCCTTCGAATTTGTTTGATTGAAAAAATATATTCATCCATAATAGTTTCATCCATATTTTCATCCATTATACTCTCTACAACTTGAAAAATTTCATTTTTTAATGGACTCAACTCAGCAACGGTTAAAAAATCAGCTAAGTTAATGGTTTTATGAAGCTCATAATAAGCCATTATTTCATTAGCAATCCCTCGATACAATGATGTTTCTAAAAATCCTAATTTACTTTTATACATTTTAATATACACGGGATCATTCATCATAAAATACAAAATATGGGAAGCAATAAAATCATACTTATTACTTTTCTCTTTTCCTTCCAAAACAACTTCTTTAGAAGGAAGAGTGATGGATTCCCTAGAACTTTCAAATTTCAAAAGTTCCTGTTTTAAAACTTCCATAGAAAGTCCATAATCATCACTAAGCTTTTTTAATGTGACTTCTTTCAAAATATCATCTGACTCTTCAGCCATCTCTTGCAAGATATTTTTGATATAAAGGGCCAATTCTTCACTATCTTGCAAGTTTTTATTTCGTTTCAAATAAGACAATTTAAATTCTAAAAATGAAATAGCATTTTTCACATTATTTTCCATCGCCGCAATTCCATGTTTTAAAATATAATCATCGGGATCCTTTTCTCCACTAATCCGAACTACTTGAACAATTATTTGTTCCTTGAAAAGTAATTGTCCCACTTGATAAGTTGCCAACAATCCAGCATCATCATTATCTAAAATAAGAACAACAGGAACTCGAAGTTTTTTAATCTCTTTGATTTGAAAATCAGTCAAACTAGTTCCCATCAAAGCCACAACATTTTTAAGTCCACAAGAATACATTCGAATCGCATCCATATTACCCTCGACAATCAGTAATTTTTTGGCCATTCGAATATTTTCCCTCGCACGATGATAATTAAATAAGATTTCTCCCTTTTTAAAAATGATAGTTTCTTTACTATTCATATATTTTGGAGGAGAACTATCTGGCAAATAAATTCTTCCCGTAAATCCAACGACTTCTCCATTTAAATTATGAATAGGAAACATAACTCGATGTACAAAAGTATCATATACAGAAAATTCATTCTGATTGACAAGTCCCAATGATTGTAACAACGAAATATCATATTTCTTACTATTCAAAAAGGAATGAAGGGAATTTTTATCCAGAGAAAGACCAATTTGAAAATCTTCAATAACAGTTTCATCCATTCCTCGATCTTTCAAATAAGAAAACGCTTGACTTCCTTCCTCTGTCATTAAATTATTTTGAAAAAATAAAGAAGAAAGCTCCATAATTTCATATTCTTTTTGATACTTCTTTGGAGTTTTTGCAATCTCGACATTTCCTTTGAAAGGCATTCCAATTTTATTTGCTACTTTTTGTACTGCTTCATAAAAACTAATATTTTCATAATCACTAACAAATTTAAAAACATTTCCTGTAGCTCCACAAGAAAAGCACTTATAGATCCCTTTCGATCTAGAAACACTCATACTTGGAGAATGATCCTCATGAAATGGACAAACACCAAAATAATTTTTCCCTTTCGATTCAAGAGGAATATAGCTACTAATAATTTCTACAATATCTGCATGTTCTTGAATTGCTTTTAGTTCACTTACATCTCTATGCAATGCCCAATCCTCCCTCCACTATTAATTATTAAAGCCTTCTATCTAATTTCCTTTTTTTTCTTGCAAAAAAACACAAAAAAGTCAAATTTTTTGACTTTTTTTACATTTTATTCCAAATTTTTACACAATTTTCTAAATTTAAGAAGAAATCAATCTTGCATAATAAACTTCTTGTAAAGTATCATCTACCTTACTACAAGTAATCAAAGCAAGATAAGAAAATGCATATTTTTCTAAATACACATACCCCTGTTTTATAACTTCTTCCCTTTTAAACAATTGATATTCTTGTCTAGTTTCTTCAAAATAGAAAAAGATAGAATCTCCCACTTGTAATTGATCCAAATTGCGAAAATAAGCATGTATTCCATTTCCAGAATGACTTGCTAACACCATATAATAATGTTCTTTTCCCAAAGAAAATGTTTCTTCCAACAACATTACATTTAGATCTACTTGATTTCGAGAATCATTTTTAAAATAAATGGGTTGTTCTACTTTAATCTTTGGAATTTGCAATATTCCAAATAAAGAATGATCTTGTTTGGAAAGATAACGATCCATATCTACTTTTTGCGTTTCAATAGAAATCTTTTGTTCAATAAAAATACAAGGAATTCCCAAAATTAGAATCAAGAAAAAAACTAATTTTGCATAGCGAAATAAAATTCGAAACATAATAATATCCAAAGAAAATAAGAACACCAAGAAACCGATTCATAAGTATTTGGAACATTAGAAATTTTAATCAAAGAAGATTCTGAAGAATCTAAAGTAGAGTCCAGTATCTCCTCTTCTTCCTCCTCCAAAACTTCTTCGCTCTTCTTGACCAAAAAATGAAAAGTTCTTGGACGATTCCCACTTAAAACAAAATGATCTTCTTGAAAAACATAAAAAATACAAGCATTCGAAACATTTTCTACAACCATAATCTCGGTTGTTCCATCACAATTCGATAAATCATATCCTTCATCAGTTATTTTTCCACAAGTAGAAGAAATCGTAAAATTTGGATCATGTAAAAGAATCATAGATTGTGAAAATTCATAATCATGAATCCAATCTGGAACAAAAATCTTTTCCAGCATCTGCTTCTCATAATCCAATATAACCGAAATATTTCCCATAATTTCTAATCCCGAATACAAAGAATTCCAAATCAAGATTTGCGTATTAATGTAATAGAGCATCTGTGTATACAAATTAGTTTCTTCTTCAGTCATTCGCATATAAATACTAATTTTATTTTGAACATCTTCTGGCAAACTATCAAAGACATCACTTTCTTCCAAGTAAGCATTATAATAACTGGGAGCCTTCAAAGGATGCAATAAATAAAGAAAATGATTGGTTAAATTATCAGTATAAATAGTAAAATTTTTAGAAATATTTTCAAATTGATAAGAAAAATCATACATTACATTTGTTCGATAATTCAATAAAATGCCTTCAGACTTCTCCTCCAAAGTATCTGGAACTCGCTCTATTTTTCGATTCTTGATAACAACTCGAAAAACATCTTCGATTCCATCTAACGTTACAATAATCGGTTCATGTAACAATTCATAACCATTTACCGTTTCTACTTCTACTATCTTATAAGTTCCTACGGATAACTTATCTAACACGATTTTCCCTTCAAAATCCGTATACCCATCAAAAATACATTTCCCTTCTTCATTCCATATTTGAAACCGAACTTCAGCAAGCGGTGTTTGAAAAGTTTCATCTTCTTTCAATAACAATAACTTTTGCTTTTGATACTCATTTGTAATAACAAACTTTTCTGTCAGATGTTCCGAATTTAAAGAAAAATAGAAGGGATCCTTTGATATTTCATAAGGAAAAGGAGCACTAATTTCTTTTAAATAATATTCCCCATCCAACATATTTTCTAAAACAATCATTCCATTTTCATTCGTAGTCACCTCTCTTACAAGATCATTTTTTTGATATATTCTCTCTCCATTTGCCAAAAAAACATCTGCTGCAGCACGAATCTCAAATATAACGCCCGAAATAGGATCTTGATCATTTGAAACTTTTAATACCTCCAAATTTAAATAATAAGGGTTCAAAAAAACTGTTCCTTTTTTAACTGGAAGTTTTCCTCTTCGCATTAATTTTTGACCCACCGAAATATTATAAAACTTAATTGGATTTCCTTCATATATTTTCTGAAATTCAACAAACGCCTCTCCTAGAAACCCTTCTGACACAATCAGTTGATTTTCTTTCCTCGTAATTCCATCGATATTTTCCATCAAAGCATAATCTTTCAACACCTTATTATCATCTTCAAGAACAAACTCTTGTGCTCCATTCCATTCATACAGTTTTCCATCAAAACTTACTGAAACTTCATCTTGTTTTAAATGTTCTAAAATTTGATTCCGCTCATATTGAAACAAAAAGACTTCTTCTCCTCCCAATCCATTGGTAAAAGAAATACGATACTCATCTGGAAGTACCGCCTCCCATATAAGCATTTGTGCTGCATAATAATAGTTTAAATCCCATTGATTTTGATATCCATATCCAAAATAAGCCACTCGTTCAATCT
>CAOKLK010000059.1 GCA_948469295.1 uncultured Mycoplasmatota bacterium | reverse complement strand
GATGCTGATACGTGTCTGGAGTTCAGACGTGTGCTCTTCCGATCTAAAAAACATATTGGAAGCACATAACTTTGAATATGGAGTAAACAGTATAAAAAATAAAGGAACAACCTTCTATTTCAAAATAAAAAAAGAGAAAAAAATAAAAAAGTAAACTTTTCTGTTTTTTCACTTTTACTTCACAAAAACTTCATAAAAAATTGATATCATGAAAACATGAAAGGAGAAGTGATAAATAGTTAGCTATCGATATATATTATAAATATATGAAAAACTCTATACAATATAAATAACATATAAACTCAAACTCACACTTTTTAGAAAGAAGGATTGATCTTCTTTCTTTTTATCTTTAAGTAATTTCAAAAAATAACAGCAAATAGCAAGTCTAAAAAGCCAGATTTGTTTTTGATTAGAAAAAAGCTTACGTTAAATTTTTGGTTACTTTTTTCCTTTGGATAAATTAGCTTTTTTGAAAATACTAGTAAGTAGGAGAAAATAATGATAGAATTAATATTATAAAATAAGAAGTTAAATGGTTTCTTTGACGAAAGAAGTTGATACTAAATGGATAAGAAAAAAACGTTTATTGTTTTGGGGTGTATTTTCATTTTTGTATTTGTATTTGGAATTACTTATGCATATTGGAATATTAGTTTTGAACAAAAACAAGAAAATGTTGTTAAAATGGATTGTTTTAAAATCGAATTTATTGAGGGAAATGCCATAAATTTAACAAAAACTTATCCAATAAGTGATGAAGATGGAATGAAAAATAATCCATATACTTTTACAATTAAAAATATCTGTGAAGGAAGAGCAAGTTATCAAATCAATTTAGAAACATTAATTCCTAATGGAAAAAAATTGCCAGATGAATATTTAAAAGTAAATTTAGTGGAAAATAATATATCAAAGATTACAACAAAATTGGAAAGTAGTTTAAGTACTGAAACAACCATAGATGAAGCAGTTTTTTCTTATAAATTATTAGAAGGTGTAATAAGAGAAAATGAGAGTAAAACATTTGATTTAAGAATTTGGATGCATGGTGATGTAACAGCAAGTGATAAAGAAAGTATGAATGCGATTTATAATGGAAAAATTAGTATAATAAATAGTTATTTAGAACCGTTACCAGTACTTGCTGATACAATTAAAAGTATACCAATTGTAACAAGTGGAAATGGATTATATAAAGTAGAGCATTCTGATGCAAGTATTACATATACAAGTGATACAACAGCCATCAATAATTTAAAACAAACCGAGTTACGCTATGCAGGGCCAAATCCAAATAACTATGTGAAATTTAATAATGAGTTATGGAGAATTATAGGCCTTGTGAATACCCCAGAAGGTCAACGAATTAAAATAATACGAAATGAAAGTATTGGTAACTATTCTTGGGATAGTAGTCCATGGCCTAATAATATGATTAATGGTGGTTATGGAGTCAATGAATGGTCACAATCAAAAATGATGAATTTGTTAAATGATGGAGCATATTATAATCGAACAAGTGGTACTTGTTATAACGGAAGAAGTAATGCCTCTGTTTCATGTGATTTTAGTAATAGTGGACTTATGAATGAGTCAAAAGAAATACTAGATACTGTTACATGGAATACGGGTGGTAATGGAAAAACGTCTTATGATAATATTAGTGTAATTAGTTCTTATAATTTAGAAAGAAGCAGTAATACAGGAAAAACTGGAAGTGGGAGTGCTGGTTGCAATGATAGTGTAACTAGAACAACGTCATGGAAAGGAAAAGTTGGTTTAATGTATCCATCTGATTATGGATATGCAACAAGTGGAGGATCTACAATAAACCGAAGTACATGCTTAGGTAGAGCATTATATATGTGGGATTTATCTAATGATGAAGATTGTAAAACTAATAATTGGATGTATAAATCTGGTGTAAATCAGTGGATGATTACTCCAAATGCATATTCTAGAAGTGAAGCTTCCTATGTGCTGTCTTTATATAGCGATGGACGTGTACTTAACATGCTAGCATCAAATGCTTATGCTATTTTTCCAAGTTTATATTTAAAATCTAACGTGAAAATAGAAAAGGGAAATGGCTCTAATAATAATCCTTTTGAATTAAGTATTTAAATGATTTAAATAAATTTTTTTAAAATAATTCTTTGAGATATGATATGATTTTCAATTTCTTGAATTGGACACCAGTTTAATTCTGTTATTATTTAAAATAAAAATAGAAAAAGCTAAAAAATGTTGCTATAATATAACATAGAAATGGAGTAACATTTATGACAGATAAAATAACAAAATTTGTAATCGGAATATTTGGTTCTTGGGCAGGAACTATGATGGGAAAATACATTATAGTTTTTATCATTTCCATGATTCCTATTTTAGAATTACGAGGAGGATTATTAGCAGCAAGTATGCTTGGACTTCCAATGTGGCAAAGTTACTTAATTTGTTTAATTGGAAACATTATCCCAATACCTTTTATTTTATGGTTAATCAATCCATTATTTCGTTACATGAGAAATTGGCCCATCATTGGAAAATTTATTATCTGGTGTGAAAAAAAAGCAAATTCCAAAAAAGAACAAATCGAAAAATTAAAATATTGGGGACTATTTCTATTTGTTGGAATACCTCTTCCAGGTACTGGAGCATGGACTGGTTGCTTAATTGCAGCACTACTTAACATGGATAAGAAAAAATCCTTAGTAGCAGCCATTTGTGGGGTAATAACAGCTGGTATCATTATGCTTATTTTATCTTACGGAATCCTAGGAAGAGTGATTAATTAATGACTACTGTTTATTTTTTAACGAACAACTATACACTAAAACAAGAAATTATTTATCAAGAATTGATCAATGAAGATCAAAAAAAAGAATTACTTCCATTAAGTTCCAAAGGAGAAGAAATCGCAAATATGTGGGCGAATAATAAACGGTTATTGGAAAGTAAAAACATTTATACATCGAATTCCCCAAGAATGATTAATAGTGCAAAATATTTAAGTGAAATGTTAGATTTACCAATTTTCATAGATATTCGTTTAAATGAAAGAAAAGTAGGAGAATTAGGAATAAACAATGAAAAATTTTTAAAAGAAACCCAATCTCATGATTATGATTATAAATTAAAAAACGGAGAATCTATGAATGAGACAAAAGAAAGAATGAAACAATGTTTAAAAGAACTACTAGTAAGACATGAAGAAGAAACAATCACAATCTTTACCCATGATATTGCCATTCAGTCATTATTTCATACTTGGTGCGAAAGTGGATTTAATCTAGAAAATCAACAAATTTTAAATTTTAAAGAAGAAGTAATTATAGATGGAGCATATCATAAAACTCGTTTATTTTGTGTGACATTTGATAAAATGAAAGTCAAAGAAATTCATTGGTTAAATAAAGATGAATAAAAAAAACGAATCAATTTTTATTCGTCTTCAATAGTTTTCCATTCTGTAGTTCCACAAGTAGTACAAACAAAAGGGACCAATACTTTAACCCCTTTTGGTTTATCATATTTTTCTTCTAAACTGACACACAATAAGCCAGTTTCAGAATCAATATAAGCACGTCCTTGTCTTGTGGTTTCACTACATTTTGTACAACCAGGTTTTTTCATTTCAAATGCCTCCTATCAATTAGGATGGATCAAAAACTATAATTAATACTAGAAAAGTGAGTGATAAAATGGAATATAAAATAAAAGTAGGAATTAGTAATCATCATGTCCATCTGACCAAAGAAACATATGATTTATTATTTAATGAACCACTAGAAAAAATAAAACCTCTTCATCAGCTAGGAGAATTTGCTTCCAACCAATTTGTAACATTAAAAACCGAGAAAAATAAAATTGAAAACGTACGAATTGTCGGACCATTTCGGACTTACAATCAAGTAGAAATATTAAAAAGTGATGCCTATCTTCTAGGATTAAATCCTCCAGTGAGAAAAAGTGGAGACATTAAAAATTCAGAAAATATCACGTTAGTTGGACCAAAAGGAGAAATATATTTAGAAAATGTATGTATTATCTCGGAAAGACATGTTCATATCAATTCAAAAGAACAAGAAAAATATCAAGTATCTGATGAGCAAATGGTTCAAGTAGAAGTACCAGGTGATCGGAGTGCTTTAATTGATGCACACATAAAAATATCCGATACAGGATATTATGAATTACATCTTGATCGTGATGAAGCCAATGCTTTCTTATTACAAGATGGAGATGAATTGACTTTAAAAATATAAAGAATTAGGTGATAACATGAAGTGGAAGATAGACAATATAGAAATTCAAAATCAAGTAGTACTAGCACCTATGGCTGGATTTTCCAATACATCATTTCGAAAAATAATTAAAGATATGGGGTGTGGTCTAATCTATGCTGAAATGGTAAGTGATAAAGCCATTACTTATAAAAGTAAAAAGACCTTTGATTTACTAAAAATGAGTGAAAAAGAACGCC
The DNA here is from genome assembly GCA_948469295.1 of uncultured Mycoplasmatota bacterium. Classification (GTDB taxonomy): domain Bacteria; phylum Bacillota_I; class Bacilli_A; order RF39; family UBA660; genus MGBC162267. The sequence goes on along the minus strand of CAOKLK010000059.1, from coordinate 669 downwards.
CCATCGTTCAACAAATTTTTGGGTGCGATAAAGAATCCTTTGTAATTGCAGCGAAAGAAATCGAAAAAACAATGCAACCAGATATTATCGATATAAATATGGGCTGTCCAGTTCCTAAAGTAGCAATCAAAGCCCAAGCGGGAAGTGCTCTTTTAAAAAATCCAGAAAAAATATATGAGATAGTAAAAGCAGTCAAAGAAGCAGTCAGCGTTCCCATTACAGTAAAAATTCGAAGCGGATGGGATGAAACACATATAAATGCGGTAGAAGTTGCAAAAATATGCGAACAAGCTGGAGCATCTGCCATAACAGTTCACGGTCGAACCAGAGCTCAAGGTTATAGTGGATCAGCAGATTGGGGAATTATCAAAAAAGTGAAAGAATCTGTTTCCATACCAGTCATAGGAAATGGAGATATTGTATCATGCTTCGATGCCAAAAAAATGCTCGAACAAACAGGGTGCGATGCAATAATGATTGGACGTGGATGTTTAGGAAATCCTTGGCTAATTAAAGAATGTGTGGATTATTTAGAAAAAGGAATAGAACCGCAAAGCATCAGTAATCATGAAAAAATTGAAATGATGAGATATCATTATCAATTATTAAAACAAGATAAAAATGAAAAAGTAGCTTTATTAGAAATTCGTTCCAATCTATTATATTATT
>CAOKLK010000058.1 GCA_948469295.1 uncultured Mycoplasmatota bacterium | reverse complement strand
CATTAATGATATTGTCTTTTCCTCCAAGATATCCAATTAATTTGTTTGCTTCTAGATGGAAATCTTTTTTCATTAATTTTACTATGATTAATGAAATTAGTATTAATACCATGATAATAGCGGTATATTGAATCCAAGTATTCATTTTGATCACCTGTTAAAATTATACAACAAAATAGGAAAAAATAAAACTATTACTTCGATGTTAAGAGTTTGCACGTATTTAAAAATGTATCATAAATTATTAGTGAGAATACATGAAAGGGTGAATGATATGAGTAATAATAACAATAATTGTGGATCAAACTGCATTGCAGAAATATTAAATGTAATTTTAGTTTTACAACAAAATGCTTGTCCTGAAAACTGTTTAGATTCTTGTGATCGACCAGTTTTAGGAGGAGGACCAAATTGTTTGATTTGTAATACTAGACCAGTTATGCTTTATACATGTGGTTGTTGTGGTAAACCTTGGAGTATGCCAGTAACTAAAGATTCTTTAGCTAACTGTGATGCAACAACTACACCATCTGGTACTTGTTCTAGTGTATTTCGTGTAGAGAAGGTAGACGGAAATTGTTGTACTTGTCGAGTTTTACAAGATAATCCTGATACGACTAGTTTGAATCCATATGTTGCTACTAATTCTTTCTTTACAATGGATTTATCTTGTGTCTGTGCAATTCGTTGTTTATCAGATACATATGTAGAATGTGTTTAGTATAAAATATACGAAAAAAGCAATGGAAAACCATTGTTTTTTTTTGAAACATTGAAGTTTTTTTTACATTAATAAAGAAGTATTTGTTTAGTTTTTCTTTTTTCTTTTTCTATTTTATATTTTAATTTAAAATAGGTGGTGATTTTATGAAAAATCAAAGCATTGATCTAGATAATTTGGAATTGAGTGAACTTTTGGATATGAGTTTGTTATTACAAGTTTTAGAAGAAGAAGAAAACGTTTTGAATGATTTTTTGAAAGTTGGTGAAGATATTGTCTAAAGTTGTTAATTTTAATACGGTAAAAGGATTGGCTGATGCGAAAGATATATTTTTAGATTTTTGTAATAAGGTATCTCTTGGAAAGGAAAATTGGACCACTTATGATTTTTATGATTATATTGATCTTGTAAAAGCTGAAGTTGATAGAGCTTATAGAGGGGGAGAACCAACACCTGGCGTAAGATCTTTAAAGGTTTTAGATAAGGTGAAGGAATTACATCAAATTGTTAATGCATGTTTATCAAGAATTCGCGAAACGAGTGAAGAAAAGCTTGATGCTTGTAGTTTACGATATTTTTTCTTTTGAAGGATATTCACATAAATTGTTATAGTTTTTTATATTTTTGCTTTCAAAAGTAGTAAATTGGTAGTACAATTTTATTAAAACCTTAAATATTCTCCCAAAAATAAATACTTTATACCAAAATTCAAAACTTTTAATCAAAAAAGAATGCTTTCTTCTGGTTATGAGGATGCTCGTAATTTAGATGAGGGAATTGCTGGTACAGAAAGACTATTTTGTTTTTTTGAATCGTTTCAAAGAATGGATCATAAATTTTTAGAAATGCAATATCGAAAAAAATTAATTCAAATGCCCTTAATTTCAAATATACTGAAATCTGTTCCTGAAGTGAAGAAGCACTATGAGTTGAAAGGGGGACATGAAATTAGTAAAAGTGATGCGATAGGAATTGCAATTCAATTATATGTTTTTCCTGCTCAAAGAAGCGTGTATGCTTATCAAGATGTTCATAAGGATACAAAAACGTATGCTGATAGTAGTGATAGTTTTTATGCTTTTCTTCATGAAATTATTGAAACTTTGGCAGGGGTGCGAGATACTCAATTGTGCACTAAAAAGGGATATGAGAAAGTTACTTGGAATAATATGAAAGAATTATCAAATATTATAAATTCGAATTTTGAATTTGTTAATTTAAGAGTTCCAGAAAATGTTTCCACATTAAATAAAACTGCTACAGAAACATATCATACAATTTCTGCTAGTATTAAGGAATTAGAAGGTTTGAAAATGCAACCTTTGGATGTAAAAAGAGAACGATTATTAGAATATATTCAAATTTTATGGAAGAATGTGGATCTTGTAACTAATAAAGAAGAGTTAAAAAATTATGGCTATGAAAAAGGAGCTCCTTATACAAAAGCTCATAGTTTTTTACTTTCAAGAGTATCTGCTCATTATACTAATATATTGTCAAAAGAATTGGATGTTTTAATGTCAGTACGAAATGGAAATGAAAATTTAGAACAAGAAATGAAACAAATGCTTGAAAATAGTGGAAAAAGAAGTATGTAAATTGTATTAGAGATAAAGTGGTATGTTTAAAAAGACTTATCACTTTTTTTTATAAAGATCTTCATAAGCTCCAATTTGCCATAATGGGTTGTAATCCATAATGTTTGGAATTGTTTTTTTTAAATTATTGATATATTCTTGTAATTCTTCATATGAAAAAGTTTTGATTGGATATCCAGAGAGGATCTTATAAGCATCTTTGGGATCTGGATAAAGGCAATTGCATGATAAATCTAAAATACAGCCTTCAAATTCTATAAATGCATGATGAAATTGTCCTGTAAATATACGTGGGCAAGCTTGCAGTATGACTTTGCTTTCTTTAAATTTTTGTGCAAATTCCCAAGTTCTTTCATAACATCGGCGATAAAGTGTTCGTTTGAATATTTTTTCTCCTTGTGTATTTTTAAAATATTCATTTGCTTTGATTACTTTAATTTCACCTAATTTTGTATATAAATGAAATGCATTTCCATTTTTTTTATAAGCATATAAGCCTGGGTAGCTTAATGGATTATGGTTTGTAAAATTATTATTATCTTGTTTTGTATGTAATAGGATTCTTAAAGCACAGAATAGGGAATTACTATATTGAAAGTTATAGTTTTCTAAAACTTGTAAATATGTTTTCAAAAGTTCTAATTGGTTTCTTTTGATTTTTTGGTAAAGAGTTTGATAATCTTCTATAGGATTGCAAGGTATATTATAATTTGGAATATTTTTTATTTCGTTAAAAACTTTTTTAAAGATCAGAATGTTTTCTAAATTACTTTTTAGATTGTATGCATTGATAAGATCGTTTAAATATTGTGGTGTTATTATTTTTTGTCTATTTAAAAAGTTGAATTTCATTTTTTCTCCCCCTTGTTTCGATTTTCTATTTTATTACTTTTTTTAATGATTTGTCTACTTATTTTTTAATACTTTTGATTAGGAATAAAAAATGTTTTTTGAAGTACTAAAGTAAAAAAAAGAATAAACTATAGTTAATATTATAAAGTAGAAAATAAATCTTTTTGATTGAGGTTTGTAAATATGAGTAAGAAGAAATTATGGTTCATTGGTGGTATTAGTATTTTGTTATTAGTAGTGGGAGTTAGTTATGCGTATTGGAGTTTAACTTTTATTCAAACTGAAAATAATGTTGTCATGAGTGATTGTTTTGAAATAGAATTTTTAGAAGAAGATGCTATTTATTTAAATAAAGCATATCCGATGAGTGATCGCGATGGTTTAAAAAATATGCCTTATACTTTTATGATTCAAAATGTTTGTAGTACTTTGGCTTTTTATCAAATTAATTTAGAGGAAATAGAAACAGAAGTTAAAGCTTTATCTGATCATTATATTAAAGTTTCATTGAATCGATCAAAGGGTAAGCTTTTAGATACTTATGAAGAAGTATTACCTACTATTGAACATGCGTTTTCGTCTCATAAACTTACGAGCGATTCTTTAAAAGAAAATGAAGTGAAAGAATTTCAATTATGGCTTTGGATGGATGAGAATACTCCAGCAATTAATGAAGTAATGAATGCTGCTTTTTTTAGTAAAGTTTCTGTTATTACGGTTTATCAAGAAGATGTTGTAAATACTATAGCAGTAGAGTATCATTCTTTAAATGAAACATTTTCTAAAGATCAAGAGATTATAGAATTTGTTGGTAGAAGTGATCTTTATAATATCATAGAATATAGTGAAGATAATGTGATTTGGAATCCAGTTGATGATCCTAGTCAGGAGGTTCGTATTCAAAAAACGTATGATTTATTTGGGAGTTATATGATGTATTTTCGAGATGAAATGGGAAATATTAATCAGGTGGAAGCTGTTACTAATATGATAGATGATAAGGGACCTATTTTATCTATCAATAAAGATCCATCTGGTTGGAGTAATGAAGCAATTACTATCTTTATAACTGCTACTGATGATCAATCGGGAATGCATGAAGATGCTTATAGTTTTGATGGGGGAATTACTTGGGGAAAAAATAATTTTAAATCTTATACCGAAAATGTTAATGATATTTCTATTGCTGTAAGGGATCTTTTGGGAAATGTTTCTTATCTTTCAACTAATATTACCAAAATTGATAAAGATGCACCTATTGTTAAAATGAAAACTACACTTCATCAAAATATCATTTCTGTAATGGATGATGGAAGTAATGATTCTCAAAGTTCTATTGTGAAAAGAGAGTATAAATTAGACAATGGATCTTATATAGTTGGTGGAAGTAATTATCAATTTCAAGTTGGTTCTGGACTTCATACAGTTTATCTTCGCGTTACGGATGAAGCAGGTAACTTTTCAGTAGTTAGTGCTAAAATAACTGTTGCAAATGATGTCATCTTATATCATTTAGGAACTATTAATTATTCCTATAGTTTAGTTTCTGGTGGTAATCAATATCCTACATTAAATGCGGATCATATTTATTTTCCTTCTACTTATAATAAATCTTTGTTTTTTTCATCCCAATTTCAAAATAAATTTCGATATTTAAAAATTATTGCAACGGTAGAAAAAAAGACAGCGATGGGAAATTATTATGGTGCAGCTTTTGGTGTTAGTAAAAATACATCTTGTAATTCCTTAGGATTACCATATGATTCTATTGTTATTAAAAGAGAATGGGCTATGCTATATAGTGATCAAAATAAGCAAAATGACTATTTTAATTATACGACTTTTACTTTAGATTTAAATGATGTGAGAGAAAATTATTTTGTATTTTTGCATAATTGTGATTCTATTTTTAAAGTCCAAAAAGTATGGTTAACTAATAATAACTAAAAAAGCTCTGAAGAGCTTTTTTAGTTGTAGTTATAAAAAC
>CAOKLK010000057.1 GCA_948469295.1 uncultured Mycoplasmatota bacterium | reverse complement strand
CACTATTATTTTGTGAATCGGAATTAGAAGATGTTAGTGGTTCAAAAATTCCTACATCATTCAATTGATGATATTGAGCTACATCTTTATAGATATTAGGATTATCAATCAAAAAGCGTACCGCATCAATATTCCGTGTAAAATTATAAATCCCCATGGAAACTAACTGCGATAAATAACGAGGACTATTTACTACTTCTGAGTCATCTAATAACAAAATAATCTTATTCATATCCATATTAACTGACAACTCTTGAATAGTTGAAATATTTTGATAATCAGCAATAGCTGTAATATCTAAAATCATTTTATTATAAAAAAAGTTTGTAAAAGTAGAAACAATTTCATCCACTTGAAAAACCCCATTTAAATTTTTTATTACATCAATATCTAAAGTTGCAAGCAAAGATTGATATTTATTTGAAACAATTACATTCATATATTTTCCTCCTATTTATAAATGATTGGAATATCATCCGTTGGTTTATTAATATCAATAGTTTTACCATTTACTCGAAAAGTAAAGAAATCTCCAATCACTGGTAAATTAAATTGAAAAAATGTCACAACCTCATAATTTGCACGAGTAATAAAAGTTGGATCACTCGCATTTACTTTTCGAACACAATAATAATACTTATTCTTTCCATTCGCTGGACTTACAGAACTACTATTCAAATCATTAATTCCATAATATCCTTCTTCACAAACCCCCTTCGTATGATAATTATAATATCGCAAATAATTATTAATCAAAGAAATACTTCCATGCTCCGAAGACGAAATTCCTTCATACTTTTCAATCATCGAAACAATTTCATTCTTCATCTTAAATGCCTTTGTATAATTAATGGTAAGTGCCAAAAAACCTACAAAAATAAGCATAAAAATAATAACTAATTGCAAAATCCATGTTGATCCAATTGATTGTCTCAAAATCACTCACCTACTTACACTAATAACTTTAGTGTCCCCTCTTAAAGAAAAATTAAACAAATCATGAAACACTGGTAAATCTAACTGATAAAAGACAATAATTCGATAATATGTCATCGTCGGAAGCTCCGGAACTTCTTGTGGTTGCACATCATCAGCACGAAAAGACGCAATACAAAAAGCAGAATTAGTAGAACTTAAATTTCCATCTCGATCAAAACCGACATAGGGAATCAATTCCCCAGTAAATGGATCTGCAACCGAATTGGGACACTTACCAGTTGTTCGATAAGCACGATCTTTTAAAGATGCAACAATCTCTTCCATTGCTTGATCCCCTGTTTGAATACCAGATAAATTTATTCCATTATTTCTCTCTATCGCATCAATCATTGAACTCTTAACATTATATGCTTTGGACTGGTTAATAGATAGACACATAAACCCTGTAAATAACAATATGAAAAAAACTACGATTTGAAAAATCCAAGTTCCTCCAATTGCTTCCCTCATAGTCTTTCACCTACCTCTATTAACCTTTCCAAACGCATGTAAAACTTGAACTCTTATTACCATGTTTGTCTTGATAATAACAATTTACCGTTCCGTCTGCATTTGGAGTATTCTCACAAATTGCATCACTACATTTTGTTGTACTTGCCATATTATTACGAATCATGGGCCAAATAATCAAATAGAAAAAAGCCGCAAGAATTCCTACAACAATTACTACAAAAACCGTCATATTCATTTCCCCTGTGGCTTCCTTCATACTAGACCCTCCATTTTATTAATCTTGATTATTGTTTGGACAAGTTACTTCTTGTGTAGAACCTGTTTCATCTAAATAATTACATTTACAAGTAGTTCCAGAACAAACACAATTTGTTGCATTAGAACACTTTGTACTATTTAAAATATTCGTTTTAATACTTGGCCAAATAAACGCATAGAAGAATGCTGCTACTGCTGCTATGGCAACAACAGTTACAACAGTCATGTTTAATTCTCCAGTTGCCTCTTTCATATAATATAATCCTCCTTTACTCTACTTATTATTATAACGTTTCTTAAAAAAAATATCAATTTTTTTTACATATTCATTAACATTAATACTGCAAGAATTAGTAAAACCATAACTCCAAGCCCCGTTGATATTAGCATATGCATAGTTTTACCTTCCATTTTTTCCAAACGTTCTTTATATTTAATTTCTCTTGCCTTTTGTTGCAAATTCGAAATAGTTTTCGAAAAAGCAAGCAACTGCTCTTGCTTATGTTCTTGACGTCCCAAACTCAAGCGATATAACAAACGCATCATTCGCATAGAATCTCGAACTGGATACATTTTTGCAAAATTCATATAAGGATCAATTCGATCATTACCAGCATTAATTTCATTAATTAATTCTTGTAAACCCTCTTTAAAAATAGATGGAGCATCATTAATAGATTTTCCAAGAGCTACTGGAACCGTATAATGTTGAATCAAAATTTCTAAACTTTTCAAATAATGAGGAAGCATAGAATCAATTTCATGCAAATGAGACTTATAATATTTTTTTAAATTAGAATAGTCCATTTTAAACACAAAATATCCACCAACTACAGCAAAAATTATCGTAATATAACTCAAATTTCCAATAAAGAAGCAAACAAGAACCAAAATTGTCACAAGGCCATTTCGAACCCTTTTATTGAATAAAAAATCTGGATTAACCGTATCACCATACTTGGCCTTCACATAAAAATCATAATCACTTTCCTTCATCTTCCGAAAATATACTTCATTATCAAGGACAAAACGATTTGCACTAATTCTTCCTGTATAATTCAAAAGAAACAAAATAATTAAACCTAATATAAATATTTCTAGATACATAATTACTCAACCCCCACATCTTCATGGTAAAATTTTTCACCTGTAATCAAAAAATAACAATTGATAATAATAATTAAATGCAAAACCAATTGAACATACCACATATCCAAAAGCTCAACATAACTATCTGTTCCAAGTAAAAATTGCATAGCCATAACCAAAAGAAACAATGCTAAACCAAACGTTACAAACCGTTTATGAAAATCTCTACGATCAATTTGATCTCGATAAACTCCTTCGACCAGAGCATCAATATCCATACTCATATTTTCCAAAGCTTCTCCAGAGTCCTTAGCTCCTTCTTTCGTAATTTGCAAAAACAACTGATTCATATTTTTTACCATATAGTAAGGATATTTCTCATTAAAATATACAATGGATTCATCAATAGTTCCATTTTGATAAGACATATCAATCATTGTTCTTACATCAGTTAATACTGGATCTTCCAAAATTCCAGAATCTCGAACACCTTCCAAAGACTTTACAAAACTCTGAGTCGTATTAAATTCCATAATAACATTCGTAGTATAAATTTGAACTTGTTCAAAAATAAATTCACTATATGCTTTCTTACAACGAAGATAAGCAAGATATGGAATAAAAGCTACTGCAATACAAGCATACAAGATGGCAATTAAAATATTATAAAAATAAAGGTAAGAAATTCCCCCAGCTACCCCAGCAAAAACTAAAACCTGAGTAGCATATTGTTTGGGTGTATATTCAGCACCTAATTCCTTAGTTTTGGCACGAACTTCTTTAAAACTATAAGGAGCATACTTATTATAAGCAGTTGACACCTGTGAAATAAAGAAACGATATACATTCTCCCCATTATTCATTCGATAAGAAATAACAAAAACAGCAATTACAATTAAAAGAATTAATTCCATACTAGTACCTCTTTCTACAATGTTTCCATTGCTGTATTCTGACCATTCGCTCCCCCAAGATTATCATTTAAATGAAAAATATCTTCTGGAAGTTCAACTCCCTGAATTCCTAAATAATCTCGTAAATATTTCGTTGGATTATTCATAACCAATTCTCCAGTCAAATTTTTACGATAAATAATATTAACTTGTGGTTTATTCGCTTCGTCTACATAAAATTCACAAATTTCCATAATCTCACGTTGAAACCGTCCAAGTTCTTTACTCATATAACCTTTCACATAAATTCCAATTTGAACATAACGATGAATCGTCGTCAAAAATTGATCGACATCCAAATTACTTTCAAGCAAACTAAACATACGTAATGGAATCAAACTGGCTTTATCACTATGGATAGTAGAAATAATATGGTGTCCAGAAGATATCGAGTTACGAACTGCTGTTACCGCTTCTGCACTACGTACCTCAGAAAGCAAAATCCAAATCGGATTTTGACGCATACAAGTAACCAAAACATCACTATAACTAGCGATATTATTTGTTTTCATTGCTACAATATCTCGATGTGGAAAAATCTTATCCAAATGAAGCTCCAAGGTATCTTCTATTGTAATAATCTTTTCATTTTCAAAAGTATTACTAGCTAAATACTTTACAAGCTCTGTTTTACCTGATCCAGTTTCTCCACTAACTATAATATTAGCATGTCCATGAACACATTGAATTAAAAAATCAAGTAAATTCGCACTAACATATTGCTCATTAATTAACTTTTCACGATTCAAACGAATTTTAGCTGGAGTCTTACGGATAACACAAGCAATTCCATTCGTTGCAATAGATTCATGAATAAAATTAAGACGCAATTCCGCACTCTCAGCATCCAAAAAAGGATGAGCCATATTAAATGTTTTTCCCATTACATTAGCACATTGAAATGCCAACTTTTCTAATAGTGCATTATTAATATCTGGACGATCGACTTGATAAACACCTTTATCCAAAGTTTTTAACCAAACTTGCCCATTATTACTATAAGAAATATCTGTAATATTATCTTCTCTTAAAAAATCATTTAAAGGACCAAAATCTAATTGCGAAAAAATTGCGTCATTCATATTATCATTCCCTTTTTAACGTATTGTCATATTATCATTATTATTAGTATCATCACCAATATTAGTATTATCATCCGTTGTCGTATCAGTCACTGGATTATCATCTGGTAAAGCAACTGCTTTAGATAAGATGAAATCACGAATATAAACACTTGATACTAAAGTTTCTCCAGGACTAGCACTATAAGATGCATTTCTTGGAACTGGTATAATTTCTACACTACTTCCAGAAATATATTGAGCTTTTTTTAGTAAACTAAACATATCATCAGGTACTGCAAATACTAAAACCGCTGGAACTCTGGATTCACTAGATGTTTCAAAAACATGTTGTCCTTGACTATCACGAACATCCAAAACTTCGATACTTTCAATTAATTTACCAAAAATAAT
>CAOKLK010000056.1 GCA_948469295.1 uncultured Mycoplasmatota bacterium | reverse complement strand
TCCTGGAATAACCATAGAAAAAGCGTCAATAAAACCCAAAAGAATTACAAACAAAACTCCGAAAAGAGAAAAACTAGGAATCACTTCTTGTCCACTTTGAAAAACAGTAAATAAAAAAGGAAGTAAAAAACCGAAAAGAAAAAAGAAATAATCTGATGCATATTTGATTGAAACTTGTTTTCGAAAACTAGGAACCGTTCCAATAATAAGTCCAATAAAGAAAAAAATCGTAAAAACATAATAATGACTTAAAAAATAAAGTAATATATTACTAAAAAAAAGCATAGAAAGAAAAACTCCACATCCAATGGGAAGTAAAAAGAAAAAATTCTTCCAAAAATCCTCCTTCATATGATTAATTGCCAAAACAGAATTTTCATAAATTCCAAGCAAAGCTGCAATCATACTTCCACTAACTCCTGGAATCACCTTTCCAATCCCTACTGCAACCCCTTTTAAAAAAAGAATAATATTTTTCATGGTACATCACCTATAAAATACTATTCTAAAAAGTACTTTTCTATCCTTATAAAAGTGGAGCAAAAATTCGTAAAATATGACCTAACATTCGTTTCACAATAGAATACTTCTTCAATTGCGACATTGTAACTTCATTACAATCCTTTAATGTCTTCTGAAAATCTTCCTCCATTTTTAAAATTTCTTGATTCTGATACAAAAAAACTCCATTTTCAAAATTTAAATAAAGACTTCGATAATCAAAATTAATTGTTCCAATTACTGCTTTTTCATCATCAGATATAAGCATTTTTGCATGCGTAAACCCTTTATCATATTCAAAAATTCTTACCCCAGAAGCAAGTAACTTTTTATAATAAGTTTTTCCAATATAATAAATCATCTTTTTATCAGGAATTCCTGGCATTATTAATAAAACCTCTATTCCACTTAATGAAGCATTACAAAGATTTTCCAACAGTTCATAATCCAAAATTAAATAAGGTGTAATGATATGAACATATTTTTTCGAAGTTTGTAAAACATGAAAATAACTCATTTCTCCCACTTGAAATTCATCAAAAGGATTATCACCAAAAGGCAGCAAATAGCCAGATCCTGTAACACTAGTAGCAGGTTCTAAAAAAGGTTCATAAGAAATACTCTTCGAAAGAGTCGCATTCCAATTTTCTAAAAATATCACAATTAAATTTTTCAAAGCATCTCCCGTAATACGAATTGCATTATCTTTCCATACCCCAAAACGTTCAATATGATTAATATATTCATCTGCTAGATTAATTCCTCCAGTATAACCAACCAAACCATCAATCACAACTACTTTTCGATGATCTCGGTTATTATAATGCGTAGAAATAATCGGCGTAATTGGATGAAATACTTTAGCATGAATTCCAAAACTTTCCAATTCCTTTACATAATTACGAGGCAACAAAGTAAAAGAACAAGTTCCATCATACATGACATAAACTTCAACGCCCTCTTTTACTTTCTCCTTCAAAATATCTAAAATCGAATTCCACATCAATCCCTTAGCTATAATAAAAAACTCTAAGAAAATATATTTCTTTGCTTGCTTCAAATCTTCCAATAACGGATGAAAAGCTTCTTCTCCAAAAGAATAATAAGAAACAGAAGAATGCGTTACCATAGAATAACCACTCACATGATTCATATAAGAAACATATCTAGAAACATCTGGAGAAACAGAAGTCAAAATAGACTCATCTTGTGATAAATATTTCTTTGTTTCATAAAGAATTTCTCGATATCTTTTTTGCAAAGTTTTTACTCCAATCTGCAATCGAACAAAAAGATATGCATAAACTCCTACGGTTGGAAATAAAGAAATCAAAATAATCCATGGGATATGAAACGAAGGATTAGAAGATTGATTTAAAATAACAATAATAAATATAACACCTAAAATAGTGGTTCCTCCAAAAATCCAGAACAAATATTTAGAAAAAAACAGAAACAATAAAATCCAACAAACAATTTGTAGACCTACTAACAAAACAAAAATCGTAACTGGATGAAACAATACCTTAAAAAATCCGACAACTAAAAAAGATAAAAAATTAGTTTTAACTTTACTATTCTTCATGATTTTTCTTAAGCCCAATCAAAATAAATACACTTTGAAAAATATGAATAATTTCAGATCCAATTAACGAGTAAGCAATCACTTTTGTAAAAGCGATTCTTCCTACAAACGGATTAAATATAATAATGAGAGCAAAAAGAATACCAATGGCACTAAGAAAAGCTACCGAATTCCAAAACTTAATGGAAGAATCTTCTTTTAAATGAAAACACATTTGAAACCGTCGAGCATTTTTATAAATCAAATAAAATCCAACAAAATAAGTTAACATATCTGCAAAAATCATATGTTTCATAATCGCAATAAAACCAAATAAACCAAACAAAATTCCTTCAAATAAATCATCTTGATAAGAACGACTTACTTTATCTGACCGAAAAAACTTCAAAAAACAAATACAACCAAAAATCATCCCCATAAAACCTAAAGTTAAAATAAAATTACTAATAATGTCTTCTGTTTTAAATAATAAAATCAACGCAAAAATAACAAATAAAAGAGACACAGCAAAAGAAGTCCACACACTCACCTTTATTTTATGAATAAATTCTTCTCTACTAATCATCTTACCACCTCTTACCTCATTGTATCACTAAATACAAATTTTACCAAAGAAAAAAAGGCTATTCATGCCTATTTAATTTCAATAAATTTTCTAGTCTCTTTTTCTATTTGTTTAGGAATAGAAAGTTTTAAAATTCCATCCACAAATTCAGCAGTAATATTATCTTCATCGACTTCTCCCAAATAGAAACTTCTACTATATTTTCCATAAATTCTTTCCCGACGTATATACTTCTTGTCCATATCTTCTTTTTGGGTTTTCTCAGCAGAAATAACTAAATTTCCATTATTACATTCAATTTTAATATCTTCCTTTTTAAATCCTGGAATATCCATTTCAATAAAATATGTATTCTCTATTTCATAAATATCACATTTCATTTTTGAAACTTCTCCTTCCGTAAAATTATCAAACAAATCATCTAAATAAAACTTTCTAGGTATAATATTCATGTTCATCTTCCTTCCTTAAATAATATTATACTCACTTTTTAGCACTTGTCAATACTAAGTGCTAATTCTTCATTTGGTATAATAAGATTATGATATTAAATAAGTTTCATCGAAATTTAAAAGATAATGTTTTTATTCCTTATTAGAAAAAATTTCTAAATGTTGTTAATAATCTGACCATTCGTCCTGTTGTCCATAAAAAAGTTAACAAAATAATGAGATATAAAACTTCTTCTTTATTCTCTTTTTAAATGCTCAAATTGTAGAAAAGAAAATTGACTTCTTTCATTGACATGTTAAAAAACGTTGGCAAATACAAAAAATAAAAAAAGAAACTAAGATACACTTATCAAAATATCTTCTAACACACTAGAAAAATCTGTAAGAAAATAAATTTTTAAAAAATACAAAATAGAATACAAAAAGACAAAACCTTTTCTAATAAATTTCCCTAAATTACATAAAATAAACAAGAAAGAAGGATATTTATGAAAAAAATATTACGAACGCTATATTATATTTTCACTCCACTACTTCTTGGTTCTTTAACAAGTATTCTAATAAAAAATAGTATCGATTATCCATCATTAATAAAACCTCCATTGTCACCACCAAGCATTTTCTTTCCAATTGCATGGTCAATCATTTATCTACTTATGGGAATTTCTTATAATCTTTTAAAGAAAGAAGAATATACCTTAAAAGAATCTTATTATTACTATATCACTTTAATTGCCAACCTATTTTGGCCAATTCTCTTTTTCTACTTAAAATTAAGATTTCTTTCCATTGCATGGATTTTACTACTAGATGGATTAATCCTTCATCTTATATACTTATTTTGGCAAAAAAAGAAAAGTAGTGCGCTTTTAAACATTCCCTACTTTCTTTGGTCTTTATTTGCAACCTACTTAACGATTGGGATTTATTTTTTAAATTACTAATTATACTGCATCTGAATGTAAATGAATGGTAAAATCTTTTTGAAGCTCTTTTGGAAATTCTTCATATATTACTCCACAAGAATCAAAAATTAACTTGGCAGCATCATTTAACGGTGTATCATGATACTTGTCAGATAAATAAATTATTTTTTTAATTCCCGCTTGTACAATCACTTTAGCACATTCATTACAAGGAAACAAACCAACAAACATCGTACTTCCATATAAATCTTTCTTACTCCCATTATAATTTAAAATAGCATTTAACTCTGCATGACAAACATACGGATATTTTGTTTCAATATCTGCTTTACCTGTTCTCTCCCAAGGAAAATTATCATCCGAAAAACCATTGGGGGCTCCATTATACCCTAAAGATAAAATTCGATGATCATCAGAAACAATACATGCTCCGACTTGAGTCGAAGGATCTTTACTTCGCTTTGCACAAAGAAATGCCAAAGCCATAAAAAACTCATCCCAACCTATAACATCCAAACGTTTATGTCCAAGTAATTCTTTATCTAATTTCATAAAAACTCTCCTAACGAGATTATAACACAAAAAAGAAAAAATTTTAAAATTTTAAATTTTAATTCAAGACTTGATTTAATTTTTCAATATCATCTTCCATTATTTGAAACCCATTACAAATGACATCCGAAGAAGTAAGATCAACATTTAACTTCTTTAATAAATCAAAAGAATATAAACTACTTCCAGAAGCCAAAAAGTCTAAATATTTTTCTTTAGACAAAGAATGATCATCCACCAAAGAATGTACTAAAATACTACCAATCATAAGTCCAGTAGCATATTTATAAGGATAATAACTCCATCGATATAAATGACCTAACCTTGTCCATTCAATAGAAGATACCTCATCATAAACAATTTCACTTCCATAATACTTTTGAATAAGAGTACTATATTTCTCTGAAATAACCTTTGCCGTAAACGGTTCAGATTCTCGAAAATCATACAAATAATTTTCAATTTCTTTATTCAAATAAAAGATCTTTTCTTCAAAAGTAGTGGCATGTTCATATAAATAACGATTTAATAAAATTTCATTAACAATAGATGCAATTTCTCCAACAAAAACAGTACTATCTTCATAAATAAAGGGCTGTTTCATTTTTGAAAAATAATAATGAACGATATGACCTAACTCATGAACCAA
>CAOKLK010000055.1 GCA_948469295.1 uncultured Mycoplasmatota bacterium | reverse complement strand
AAAAAGTTATGTATATGGAGCGATCACAGCTGGAATTTTACAAGGACCAAGTGCCATCAAAACTAGCGTAGAAATAAATCGCGTGAATCATGCCATTCAAACAGGAAAAATAAATGATGGCCAAATTCGCAGTGTCTTAAATGAAATCCAAATTGATACATCAAACCAAGAAATCAAAAATGTTATTCGAGAAAATAGCGCGATTCTAAGTAAATATATCCAAAATCCTACCATTCTTTCTGACATCAAAAAACAAATAAAACCAAGAGTAAAAGACGTAAGTGATAGTATTAAAGAAAAAGAAGTAATCACCATCGAAAACATTGATAATGTAACACTGGATATGTTAAATGAAATCAGTCATCCAGAAAATATGGCATTTAATGTAGATGGAATCGAATATTCTGTTTCAGATATTGAAAGAATCCTAATGAAAAAATCAGACGGCAAAGAATTCAATATTGAAAACTCCAAAGAAGTCTTTGAAAAAGGCCAAACAGACGAAGAAATAAGAAAGAAAAACTATAATGATTTTAAAAATATAGAAAATAAAACATTAAAAACAAAGATTTTAGAAAACTTTATTGTCAATTATATCAATAAAAATTTAAGTCAAAATAACAATTTAAATATGAAAATAAATGAAGTCATCAATAGAATAAAACAAAACTTCCAAAATGGACCACTAAAAGAAATCATAAGTGAAACGGATTTAAAAAATGAAACCATTGGAGAAATCACTGATGTTGCAATGGAAAATATAAACAACCAAATAAATGATATGGCTATAAAAGGAATAAAAAGTATTCCATTTATATTAAATTGCTTACCAAGTAGTATATTTAAAATGTTTAATACTCCACTAGAAAATCATCTAGAAATAAAAAATAAAGTCCTAAATGAAGGTTTATATCATATTACTACACCAGAAAATGCTAATAAAATATTAACAAGCAACTATATAAAAAAAGGTGGAATAATCAGTTCATATGGATCCAAAAAAAGTTTCTTTTTTGCAGGAAATCCAACTCTTCAAAATGTAGCATTAAATATTGGAAATGTAAATCAAACTCAAGTTGCAATAAAACTAAAAATAGATGAAGGGCAAATTAAAGATTTTAATTATCGAAATATCGATCAAGCAATTTCTTATAATGGAGATTACCATTTTGATAATGGAAATGCTGAAATTGTTTACTTAGGATTAAAAGAAGAAAATGGTATATTAAAATATCAAGAAATATCAAAAGAACAATATAATAATTATCAAACCAAAATATCTCCTAAAAAAGCAGATCATATTATCAATACATTCAAAGCTTTTAGCATTGGACTAAATGAAGATTTAACAAATACCTTTAACTTGTTAAAAATAATTCAAAATAAAGGAATAAATACTATAAATCAACTAAAAAGTTTCATTTTGTCTTTCAAAAATTCTCAAGTAAAAAATCATTCCATTGAATTAACTATCGAAAATTTTATAAATAGCTTTAAAAATGCCTTATCAATCGATAATTTATTTAACAATTCCCTTTCATTAGAAAATTTAAAAGATGTAGATTTACAAGAATTATTAATAATTCCAAATAATGAAAAGATCTTTTTTGAAAATAATGATATTACATATTCAAAAGAACAACTTACAAATATTTTACAAGATAATAAAACATTTGAAAGTGTAATAACAGATTTAAATGATCAAATAACCAATGGAAGAATTGAAAATAGTATTATTACATTAGATAGCTTAAATGGTATAACAATCGATATGTTAAATCTCATAGAGCATCCAGAACATATTCGTTTTGAAGTAGATGGAAAAATTTTTACCCAAAGTGATTTAATAAAGGTTTTAAATGGAACAGATTTAAAAAATTACCCTGTTCAAAATCATGAAATAATTGAACTTCAAAATCAAATTGAACAAATGAATAACCAAGAATTAAATTCACCAGGAATTTTAAAAATAGAAGATAAAGGTATTCTGCATAAAGAATTATTAAATATGATTAAAAATAAAGATCAAGTGATATTTGATATCAATGGAATAGAATATACAGTACCTCAATTAGAAAATATAGTAAATCAACAAAACATTAACAAAACACCAACTATTCTTAGAATCGAAGAAAAACCACATCATATAGAAAACTATTTAAATAATTTAAAAAATGAAACAACTATCGATAATTTATTTAAAAAAATATTTCCAATCGATAATTTAAATGAATTTGAAT
The DNA here is from genome assembly GCA_948469295.1 of uncultured Mycoplasmatota bacterium. GTDB lineage: Bacteria > Bacillota_I > Bacilli_A > RF39 > UBA660 > MGBC162267. The sequence continues at coordinate 3,210 of CAOKLK010000055.1, read as the reverse complement.
TAGATGCATTAAATTCTATAAAATTCAAATATAAAGATCAAGAATTAACTATTGAAGAAATAAAGAACCTTAAAAATTTGGACAGAGTAGAAAGCTTTAATCTTCTACCTGAAAATGCTAAAAACTATATTATTAAAAATATTGATAATATAGATTTTGCTGCAGCCAAAACTTTAAGCGAAATATTCTCTAAAGGAATGCAAACAAAAGATCAAGCAACCATAAAAATTGTTGAAAATATAAATGTGTTAGATAACTTTTTAAAAATTAAGATGTATGATAATTTTGAGTCAGACAGTGCAACATATGTAAATGAAAATAGCTTTTTAAATAATGGTAATTTTGTAATAAGAAATGAAATTGGTGCAAGTAGAGAAGCGATTACCCATGAATTAGGGCATGCCATCTTTGATCTAGTTGATAATAAGACACTTCCTGATAATTTTTATAAAATCATGGATGATATAAAACAAAAATGGCAAAATGATAGTACAACTATTGAGTCATTCTTACAAGAAGCTCGAGATTATAAAGAGGGAATATGGTCTAATTGTGTTAGTGAAGCAGAACAATATATTGAAATCAACAAAGAGATTATAAATAAACAAATCGATGAATTATTAAAAGATCCTGACATGTTAAAAGAAGAATTAATTGAATATCAAGATTATACTCCAGGAGCATTAACTATTGAAGCAATATATGACTTAGTAGAAAAAAATGATATCACCGAAATTAGAGAAATTATGCAATCAACATATAAAAACTTTCATCGATATCATCAGTTCATTTCTGAATCCTCTAATAATGAATCAATGAAAATTTATGATACAATAGCAGGTCTAATTGATAGTATTTATGATGGAGAAAATCCATATTTTAAAACTATTTATGATTCTGGCTTCCTACGTTTACATGCAGCAGCATATTTTGAGAAAGTAAAAATTCGCTCCTTCGATGAACAATTTGCAGATTTTACCAGCATCAAAATGGCGGATTCCAAAGTCACTTACCAAATTGCTTCAGAGTTATTTGGAAGCGATTGGATAAACATGATGGAGACAAAATATCAAAGCATTGCAGATAAAATGGAAACCTTAAAAAATACTCAAACTATAAAAGATTCCATCAAACTATTAAACGAAGAAACTTTTAAAATATCAGATAATTTATATGAAGAAATAAAATTTATGTTAACTGATAGCATTGCTCATAGAGAAAATATTTCTTTATTAGAAAAGATAAAAAACAATCAAGTAACAAGAGAAAATTTTTATGAAATTTTTAAAGATCAAAAATCCAATCTTGAAAGATTAATCAAGAGAAGAACACCAAAAAATTATTTACTAGAAGATTATGTAAATATTCAAAATGATTTAGTCCAAAAATATCAAGGGTTGGATTTAGATTCAATTAAAAAAAGTAATCTAGAAGAGAAAATAACAGAACTGGATGAATTCTTTAAAATATCTTATGAAATTGAAAAAAATTATAATGATATGAGTAATTACCAAGACTTAAAATATATAGAGCCATTATTACAGGAAAACTTAAAATATTTACCATTTGATTATTGTGAAGATTTTCAAACCAAATGGAAAGAAAGCATGAATAAAAAAGACATAAATGCCTCAAAAGATTTAATAGAACAAATAAATGCAGTAATGCTAAGTGAATGGAAAAAATTTCCGAATAATTTAGAACAATTAAAAAATAACGAAAACTTTGCATTTATAGGACACAGCGTTCCAAGTCCATCCTTTACTGGAGAATTTAATGGAAAATATGTCTCAAGTTCATTATTCACCGAAAACTTAACAGATACATTTCATAGTGGATATGGTTTTATTATGAATCCTGAAAAAGTAATAATAGCAGGATCCAAAGACTTATATATCAATAATAATGCAAATAATTTAAATAAAGCTCAAATATTTAATAGTATCCCATTAATAGAGCATCCATTAAAAATAATTGAAAATTGTTTAAAAAATAAAAAAGAAAGTCCAAATTCAAAAATATATAATGAAGTTGTAATAGAGGGCTTTAATCCAATAGGTATTTTCTGTTTTACAGATGGTAGTAAAGAATTAAATAAAAATTATCAAAATGCTTTAAAATTAAAAGAGCAATTTCCTACTTTAGAAATAATTGAAAAAGATACTATGTCAAATGCAACAGGACCAGATTTAGAAAAATTACAGTTATCTTTAATTAATGAACTATCTGAAAAAAAATATACTTTAGAAGATTTACCACTTTTTGAAAATTTCTTTAAAGACTTTGCTACACTAAAAAAAGATCAAAATTACACCGTAGAAGATATCAGAAATTGTTTTAATAAAAATTTAGAATTAATAGAAAAAAAATCAAAAACAATCATTAAATTAAAGAATTTACAAGACATATCTCTAGAACAATTAAATGCAGTAATAAATCCTGAAAAGTATGTTTTTGAATATCAAAATGAACAATTATCATTTGAAGAATACAAAGAAAGATTATTAAATATTACAACAGAAACCCCAGTAATAAAAACAAAGTTTGAACAAGAATTAGAAAATGCATTACACTTATTGTCTGAAGGAGAAGAAAGTGTAATATTAAAAGTTGAAAACATCAAAGAAGTCAAAATAGAAGATTTAAATGCTATCCCAAATCCAGAAAAAATAATATTTGAATATTTTGGCAATCATTTAACTTTTGATGAAATAAAAGAACGAGTTTTAGATCAAACCTTAGAACTATTAGACGTCCCAAATGCTTTTGAACTAGCGATAGAACAGGCAGAAAAACAAATTGAGGAAGGATATCTAGATGTATTGGTTAATATTGAAAATATTAGAGATGTAAATAATGAAATTTTAAGTAAAATTAAAGATCCAGATCGTATAACATTTATTTATGGAAAATATATATTTGATATCAGTGAATTAAAAGAGTACATGTTAGAATTAACCTTTGATAATTTAGGAAATTTAGTCGAAAGACAAGCTCCACCAATTCTAAAAAATCCTGGAATACCAAAAGAGCAAACAAACTTTATGAATAAAATAAGATCTATTCTAAACTCAGATAAAGGACCAAAGGAAATAAAAACAATACAAGAAGCAGCAATGTTTTTTAATGACTCTAAACAATATCTTTATGGTAAATTCCAAAAATTAGCAGATCAAGATAAAATATGGGAGAAATATTTGATTAAATTTA
>CAOKLK010000054.1 GCA_948469295.1 uncultured Mycoplasmatota bacterium | reverse complement strand
AAATATATGCTAAAAACAAAAGATAAAATCATTACCATAATACTAACTGGAATCATGATAACTATCTTTCTCTTAATTGGATTTAATGCTCGGTTAAAAGATTCTTCTCAAATGGTGTTTCAAGTATATTTAGATGGACAAAAGCTCGGATTAATAAACAACCAAGAAGAATTATTAAATATGATCAACGAAGAACAAAGTGACATCAAAAATAATTATGGTGTAGATAAAGTTTATCCACCCAATGGATTTGAAATAGTAAAATATAAAACATATGACGAAACCATAACTTCTCCAAATGAAATTTACAACAAAGTAAAAGAAAATGGAGATTTTACCATCAAAGGATATACTATTACCATTACCAAAAATAAAGATACCGAAGAAGAAAAAAAGATAGAAATCTATGTTTTAGATCAACAAATATTTAAAGATGCCTTAGAAAAAGTAATAACCGCATTCGTAAATCGCGAAGATTATTTAAACTACATTAACAATAGTCAAGAAGAAATTACCTCTGTAGGACAAGTCATAGAACACATGTATTTTGAAGAAAATATTACCATAAAAGAATCAAATATTAGCGTCAACGATAAAATATATACTGATTCAACAGAATTAAGTCAATATCTTTTATTTGGAAGTGAGCAAACAAAAACTAATTATGTGGTTCAAAAAGGAGATACCATCAAAAGTATTTCTGAAAATAATAAATTGAATACCAAAGAATTTTTAATTGCCAATCCAAGATTTAAAAGTGAAGAAAGCTTACTAGCCATTGGGGAAAAAGTATCCGTTGATTTGATTAATCCCGTATTAACATTAGTAGAAGAACTTCATGTAGTAGAAGATACAGAACAAGTTTACGAGAAAAAAGAAGAAGTTGATAATACCAAAGACTCAGATTACAGTGAAATCACCCAAGCTGGAATTACAGGAATAGTAAGAACAACCCAAGAAGTAAAACTAACCAACGGAGAAAGAAACCAAGGTGCCGTTGTAATTAGCACCGTAACATTAAGAGACGTAGTAAATGAAATTACAACCGTTGGAAAGAAAAAACCATCCTATAGTGGGGGAGGTTCTTATTTCGATACTGGAAAAGACTGGGGATGGCCAACCAATCGTCCATATATTATTACCAGTGGATTTGAATGGCGTTGGGGATCGTTCCATAATGCAATTGATATATCAGGAACTGGATTCGGGTCACCAATTTATGCAGCCAAAGCTGGTACAGTAATAGAAACAAATAATACATGTCCAAATTATGGATATTATGGATCGTGGTGTGGTCAAAGTTATGGAAATTACATTATTATTGAACACCAAAATGGTTTTTACACCATCTATGGTCATTTAACACAAGATGTTCGTGTTTCTGTTGGAGACTCAGTTGGAAGAGGACAAGTAATTGGAACCATGGGAAATAGTGGATCATCTACCGGAACACACGTTCACTTTGGAGTTTCTATAGGAAGGCCTCATTATCCTGGAAGTCGCTGGTTAAGTCCATGGAGTTTGTACTAATGAAAATATGTGTTTTAGCAAGCGGTTCCGAAGGAAATAGCACATTCATTAGTAATGGAACTCATAAAATACTAATTGATATTGGAAAAAATGTAAAATATATTACCGAAAAATTAAAAGAAATAAATGAATCGCCAGAAAATATTGAAGCAATTATCATTAGTCATACTCACAACGATCACATCGCAGCATTAGAACGCTTTGTCAAAAAATATCATCCCAAAGTCTACATGACACAAAAAATGTTTTTTGATTTAAAAAATATCGAAGATTATGATAATATCATCATCTATGAAGACAATATTTATCTAGACAATATGAAAGTAATTTCTATCAAAACATCCCATGATGTAACAGATTCTAGAAATTTTGTAATAGAAGAACCTAACATGTCAGTAGTATATTTAACCGATACTGGTTACCTAAATCGAAAATACTTTGATTTACTTAAAAATCGAAATTATTATCTATTTGAAAGCAATCATGATATAGCAATGTTAATGAATGGTCCATATCCCAAATGGCTAAAAACAAGAGTCTTGGGAACCTATGGTCATTTATCCAATAAAGATGCAAGCTTTTATCTTTCTAAACTAATCGGCCCTAACACAGAAAAAATAGTTTTAATGCATCTTTCTCATAAAAATAATACCGAAGAAAAAGCCTTAGAAATGATTCATAATACTTTTAAAGAATACGAAATAGAATTTCAAAATATTGAATGTGCAAAACAAAATGAAATAACCAAGGTGATTTATGATTAAAATAATATGTGTGGGAAAAATCAAAGAAAACTATCTAAAAGAACTAATAGAAGATTATCAAAAACGAATTCAAAAATATCATAAATTACAAATAATAGAAGTTAAAGATGAAGATTCCATAGAAAAAGAAACTGCTAACATTCAAAAAGTATTAGCAGAAAAAGATTATATAATTACATTAGAAATTGATGGTCAAACCTATTCCAGTGAAGAATTTGCCAAACACTTGAATAACTTATTTATAAAAACGAATAACATCACATTTATCATTGGAAGTTCCTTTGGTTTATCAAACACAATTAAAAACTTAAAAAAAGAAAATATTTCTTTTTCAAAATTTACATTTCCGCATGGATTATTTCGAGGAATATTATTAGAACAAATATATCGTGCATTTAAAATTCAAAACAATGAAAGTTATCATAAATAAGGAGATATCAATGTATGATTCAAAATGACTGGGATGAAAAATTAAAAATCATTTGGGAAAGTGAAGGATTTCAAAAATTTTTAAAAATAGTAGATGAAGAATACAATAAAAAAATCATTTATCCCCCAAAGGATTATGTATTTAATGCTTTAAAACTAACTCCTTATAAAGAAGTTAAAGTAGTAATAGTAGGACAAGATCCTTATCATGGTGAAAAAGAAGCTCATGGACTTTCCTTTTCTGTTCAAGAAGGAATCAAAGTACCACCATCATTAAAAAATATATACAAAGAACTAGAAGCAGATTTAGGAATTTTACCAAGGAACTCTGGAGATTTAACAGGATGGGCAAAACAAGGTGTTCTCTTATTAAATGCTGTACTAACCGTCGTCAAAGATACACCAGCATCACATCGAAATTTAGGATGGGAAAGATTAACGGACTATATAATAAAAATATTAAACGAAAAAGAAGAACCAATTGTTTTTATCTTATGGGGAAACTTTGCCAAAGCTAAAAAAGCTTTAATTACCAATCCAAAACATTTAGTTATCACTAGTGCTCATCCAAGTCCATTTTCAGCAAACTATGGGTTCTTTGGAAGCAAACCCTTTTCCAAAACCAATGAGTTTCTAAAACAAAATAATCAAGAACCAATCAACTGGGATCTAAATAAAAAAGAGGAATAAGATTATAATACCTTTAAAATTCACACTAAATAAATTTTATCATTCTTTTTATTTAGTGAGTACTTGACAGGTACTAGCATCTAATCCCTCTTTTATAATTTAAAATCTAATAAATCTTCATCATTCATATCTTTGCCATCAAAAAATGGTTGAACCGAAAAATTATGGAAAGAAGCCACAATATTCGAAGGAAACTTGCGGACCAATTCGTTCAAATGATTCGTATATCGGTTATAATACGCGATTGCAGCCGATAATTTCTCATCAGTTTCTTTAATTTCACTTACAATTTCTTTTATATTATTATTTTTTTGCAATACTGGATAATCATTTCTTAAATTTAAAATAATATTCATAGCTTCTTTTAACTTGCGATCCATTTCAAAATTTCCAATTTTTTCATCTGGTAAAGATAAATACTCTTTAAAATAATCTTTCTTTTCTTTTAAATTCTTTTTCACAATATCACTTGTTCTTAACACAATATCATATCGTTTTCTTAATACTTCATCAATAATTCCTTCCGCTTTTTCAATTTTTGTTTTCGTATATTGTAAATTATTAAAATGACTAATATAAATCATTCCTAAGAAACCACAAATAAAAATAATAATTAAAATAATATATATCAAATTCATACTTCACATCCTAATCTTAAAAATATTGTATCATTTGGACAACTTATTGTCTATATTTCAAAAAAATAAAGGAGGAGATACGATGCAAATAGAAACAATACCTGTTGGATTTTTAGAAGCAAACTGCTACTTAGTAACCCAAAATAATCAAACAATTATAATTGATCCAGGAGATGAAATAGAAAAAATAATAAAACATATAAAAGAAAAAAACATCGTTGGAATATTGGTAACACATCATCATTTTGATCACATTGGAGCTTTACAAGAACTAGAAAAAAGATTAAATTTAACACATAATATTCCTCCTTCAGATTGGAATTATAAAGTTCTAAAAAATCCTGGGCATTCCAAAGATTCCATTAGTTTTTACTTTGAAGAAGAAAATATATTATTTAGTGGAGACTTTATTTTTCAAGCTGGTATTGGACGATGGGATTTAGAAGGAGGAGACCTAAAAGAATTACAAAACAGCATTAAGATATTTTTAAAAGAATTTCAAGATGTTAAAATTTATCCTGGACATGGACTTCCCACAACCTTACAAAAAGAACGTTCTTATTTAGAAACGTTCCTAGAAAGATGTTAATCGAAAGTATCAGAATAATCTACATTATAATTAATTTTTTCTTCAAACTCGACATAATTTAAATAAATCATTCGAATCAAATACCAGATACCAGTATTTGGATCACTAATGATTAAATGATCTCGACCGGATTCTTCAATAATTCCTTCATAAACTTTATCACGCCATTCATTAGAATCTGGATATGAAACATATGCTCGAACCTTTTTCCCCTTATTCAATCTTAAAATGTTTTCAATCAAACTTTGTTCTAAAGGCATAGTGCTTTGATAACTGATATTACCTGGAGGAGTAGTAGGACTAGAATTATTAGAAGCCTTTGGAAAAGTTGGGTTTTGATAGAAATTTCCATTCATTTTGTATCACCTCTCTATAAAATATATTACAATTTTTAAAAAATATGTTGACATTTTAAAGAAAATAGTCTAAAATAACAAATCAAGAAAAAAAGGGGGATTTTTAATGTCAAAAAATGAAATAATGCAACCAAATACTACAAGAGGGTATTTAGAGTTAGCAAAAAGAATTTTAAATATAGCAAGACGTAAAGTAACAAAAGAACAAAAAGCACAAGAAATTGCCAAAGTATTAGAACAATTAGTACAAGTACAAGAAGTAGCTACTGGTATTACAATTGAACATACTTTAGAAGCATTACAAGGATATATTGTTGAAACTGTGACACCAGAACAAAAAGTTACAGGAACACCAGTATATGAATATGGAACTTTATATGGAATATTTACGAAAGATTCTAATTTTACTGTAGGGTTTGAAGAAGTAAGCTGGTTTAATGAAAAAGCCATATTAAGAGAAGTAAATACCAATAAACATTTGGTAGATCTTTATCGAATTGATACAACAAGAGATGAAAATATTGCTTGGAGAAATGAAGATGCATTCCAAGTTGGAGATGAAGAAGCTTATGCACTACCTATCACTTCGATTGTTCCGAAAAATTTTATTG
>CAOKLK010000053.1 GCA_948469295.1 uncultured Mycoplasmatota bacterium | reverse complement strand
TTTGAATCACCTGACCTTCATTTCAGACAAGTTGATAATACTACTAACCTATGTTATTTATATTTTATCTAATATATATACAAAATTAAAGTCTTGAATTATATGTACAATATGAGATAATAAAAGAATGAAATGAGGCATAGTTAAATGAAAAAAATAAGTGTAATCTTGTTATTATTGTTATCAATAACTGGATGTATGCAAAACAAAAATAAGAATTGTAATGAATTAGAAGAGTTTTACAAAGATCAAAATCATACTTATTTCAAATCATGCTTAGATAATGAAATGATAGAATTAAATAATCAGAATACAAATATATTAAACTATTTTATATCTGGAAACTCTATTGATGCACTTCTACCATCAATGAAATTGATAGAAACATACAAGGATGGTGGATCAAAAATTTTTCAAAAAGAAAACATTAAAATAATTGTTTGCCATAGCTTAATTTCTGAAAACAACTATAATGAAGATATTATTATAGGAAATGAAAATTTACAAATGGAAAATTCATTTTGTAAGTCAAAATAAAAATATTTTTCTGATATCATTTATAATTAGTTGGTACTTATCAAAATAATTATACCCAAAATAAAAAAGTGATAATTTTGTTTATCACTTTTTATAAACTATATTTTAAGATCTATATTGTTAAATAGGCTGGAATTGTAAAATTCTTTCATTTCCATATTTAATAATAAACAAATTTTATAGACTATTGTACTACTGGGATGCTGAGTTTTATTATAAATCATATTTTTTACAGTAGATTGTGAAATGCCAGCTAGATCTGAAAGTATCTTTAAGGAGTAACCATTAATATTAGCTAATTCAATAATTCTTTTCCCCGTCGCCTCCGCTAATGTCATAAAAGCCTCCTTCATATGCAAAATTTTAGCAAATGAATAGTAATTTCTAAGTCGCGCTCACGACTTATTTGTTTGACTTATACAAAAGGAAAATGATAATATTAAACTATCCTAATAGTAGTTAGGTAGAAAGGAGAAAAACTCAGATATAAACAACGAATTAATATGTTTAAAAATTGTTATCGTTATTATATATAAGTTTTTCAGCTGAGATATGTGCATAACGACATATCTCATATAAAGGAAGTATTGTTATTAAAGTTTCACCTCGCTCATAATTAGAAAGCGAAGATTTGGATGTGTTGATATTTTTTGCAAACTCTTTTTGTGTTTGTTTTAATCTTAGTCTTAAATTTTTTAAATTATTACCAAGTACTGTTAAGTTAATTGGATCATATAAATATTTATTTTCTTTATCGTCTGTTAAACCTAGTAAGTAGTCCAACTTTACACGATAAATATTTGCGAGTTTTATCATTCGTGGTAATGGAATGACATCCTTTCCATATTCCCATAGAGAGTATGTGCTTTTGCTCACCTTTAATTTATCAGCAACTTCTTGCATTGTATAAGCTTCATATTCTCGTAGTTCTCTTATGCGTTTAAACAACATACTACCACCAGTTTTAATTTTCCCAGAAATTGTGGTAGTATCCTTGATTTGTCTGTTTATATTGGAATGAGTTGCGTTTGATATGAAAGGTAGTAAATCAAATTCAAATGTTACAACGGTTGAGGATGAAACAGAAATCTATTCTATGGTTAAAGATTATATTAACAACAAAACTAATATCCCTTTAAGTAATATAGACGTTGATGTAGCAGTCAAAAAAAGAGATGATGGAAATACATATTGGGATAATTTTTCAATTCAATTTAGAGATTTATCTACAAACACTCTACATTGTTTAGAATGTGGAAAACTTCTTTAAAGTCAGCTGTGCTTTTTTATAACTAGAAGGAGGTAACCAAAATCTCTAAAATTCTACCAGATCATTATTATGATTTTGAACTACGAAGCTTCAACTACAATGAAGATTTTCTTTTGGAACTTATTTTAACTCACTATGTTCGCTTTAAAACAATAAATATAAATTCAAAAATACTTGTTATAAAAAACACGGATATTCAGTCATCAATGAATGAAAACTTATATAAAGACTTAAAAGAAATAATTATTAATTTGAATCTTAAACAAATAAAAAAAGCATGCAATGGCGGAAATGGATTTTTAAGAAGATATATAGAAAATAATACTCTTTCAATTAAAGATGTTAACTATATAAAAAAAAATACGTTTCAGTTGTTTTGCGATTCAATTAATACATCTGAAACATATTTAGATATAATCATCTTGGATAATAATATTACTATGAGAAATCTTAAAAACTTAATTATTCAAATATCACAAGACAAGAATAAAGCAAAAAATATATGGCAATATAAGTTCTTTTATATTCCTTATAGCGAAATAAGATTTTCTAAAATTTATGATAAATTTAATTAATCATTTGATTATTCGAAAATCCTAAGAACCAATCAACTGATATATGTTTTTTCTTACATATATCTAATAAACAAGACGTAGATATTAAAAGTTGCTGATTTTCATATCTTGAGATTGTTGAATTCGCGACATGAAATTCTTTTGCAAATGATTTTTGACTTTGATCTTTTCGTACTTTCTTTAAATTAGTTGATATTATATTTCTATCCAGTTCTCTAAGTGATGAAACTTTTATTCTTTTATCAGTTAAACCGATTAAAAAGTCAATATTTAGTTGATATATATTTGCAAGTGATACGAGATGCACTAAAGGAATTATGTCTTTTTCACTTTCCCATCTTGCATAAGCACTCTTTGATTTATTTAGTTTATTTGCAAGTTGGCTCATTGAGTACCCCTCATACTCTCTTGCATCTCTTAAATTTAACATATTTTCACCCGTCGATATTTTCTCAAACAAGAATTTAAATATGTTTGAATCGTGTAGGTATACGCAAATGTTGACATAAAATGTCTTAACAACTTTTTAGAGCAGGAATGAATTATAAAAATTCCTGCTTTTATTATAAGGAAAGATTTTTTTACTTTAAAATTTATTTATTTCTTTTTTTAATCTATTTTTTAATTTATTTTTAGGTATTTTCAATTAATTTAAACTGAGCTTACAATTGCATTTCCTTTACTTTTTTTGAAGCATAGGTATAATGTGGTTAAATGAATTTTTTCTACACAGAGAAATTCATTTTTTTTATTGGAGGTGCTGAAATTTGACAAAATAGCAGAAATATTTTAAAATGAAATCCTAACAAGATTCAGATATGAATCTATGTTGGGGGGTTATCGGTGTGGCAATTTTATGAAGCAATTTCATAAATAAAACATTTTCTTGTAATCTTAATTAAGAGAGAAGTATATAGAAATATAATTCTCTCTTTTGTCTTTTTAAAGGAGGGTTTGATGAAATATGTTACAATTTAATGCCAATGTAAAACCAGAATTTGTCAACATCCCATTTTTTCCTTATGTGTATTTATATGATGTTGATAAGAGTTTGCAAAAAGTTTCAGAAGAAATTAATAAGTTTATTGATCTTCAATGTAAATATTTTAATTTAATGCCACCCAAAATAACCCAAGATTACAAGATTTATTTTTCCACCTATACCATATCTGATAAGGTTGGAGATAGTGTGGCAAAGAAATTGGATACACTAGAAGAAGTAAAAATGTATTACAATAAATTTGCTAATGCTCTTGAGGTTCTTAATTATGAGGAATTGGTATTTTTTACAGAAGTGCTATATTCTAAGCAATTAAAAGAATATCAATGTGCTGAGAAGTTAAATACTACTACTTATTTGTTAAAAACTATTAAAGAAAGCTGTATTTTAAAGCTTGCAAGAGCTTTGGATGTAGCGGTATTAAAAGCTTAAAACACAATTTATACACGCAAGTCAATGCGTGTTTTTTATTAATTTAAAGGAGGAATCTTAATAGATGATATTATTAATAGTATTTTAGCTTTAGCTAATGATGCTATGAATTACATTAAATGGTTAGTAATAGGATGCACTACTTTTTTTGTTGCCAAGGACTTTGCTTTAAAAATGGCATCTTCAGATGATAATCAGAAAGCTAGTTATGATCGAAAAATAAAAAATACTATTATTGCAGCTATATCTTGTTTAATATCAAGCCAATTTGTTAGTTGGATTTTAGGATATTTCAAATGATATCTCGAAAAAACTTTAATAAAGAAATTAATGCGATCATCAAAGAAGGAAAAATTGAAAATATCACTTTAACTAATCCTAAGAGTATCGAGTCCTTATTTAAGAAACATAATATTACTTTATATGAAGATTTTGTTGATAATTATCAAATTATTTTTGGCTCTGATAATGACTTGATCTTTTCTAAAATCCAAGATTTTATTTATAGAATGGATTTGTTTTGTCGTGCATCACAATCTTGCAATATTGAATCAATTGATGGTGTTTTTCATAAATTACTTTTTGAACATAAAATAGATTTCGATTTATTTTCTTCTTGCTCTTTTGATTCTTTTGATAATGAAACTATTACAGAATTTGAAGATTTAATACAGGAGGTTACATATGGAATTAGCATATAAATTTGTAAAAAGCAAAGATTTAGTCAATCGTATATATAATATGGTCGTTTATTTTGAAATCATTAAAGATTTGAATCATGAAGATATTATTAAAATTTTTTTCCACAATAGTTTATGTGATATTGAATACATTGAATCATTAGCAAAATATTTTGAAACTAAACGATTAAAATATAAAAGTAATATTGAAGTGCTTTGTAATTTAAATGAATTAATTGACGATTTAAATTCTTTAAAACAATATCTTAAGTAACTATTTGCATTTTTTCAAAATATATTATAGACTGATGGCGATTGGAGATGAATTTATGATATATGACCGAAAGCGATTAATTATAGGAAGTTTAAGTTTATTCTTTTTGCTTATTACAGCTTTAGCTATTTATTTTAGCTTTTTTTACCACAAACTTAGTGATGAAGACACTTTTTCTAACGTTTCTGATAATTCTGTACAAAAGGAATTATATAGTGATAATGATGAAATTGAAAAAGATGAAAGTACACAAGTTGAAGATCAAAATTCTAATGATACTTTTGTTAAAGATGAAATATCTGATTTAGAAATAAAATCATCAACTAGTAAAATACCTGACTCTGAATCAAGTAATAAGGTTTCTAATGATCAAATTAAGCAAAATATTTCGAGTGATCAGCCTAGTCAAAATAATACTAAAAATAATGATGGTAAAACTGATACAAATAAAGATGAAAAAAATATAAACACTTCATCAAATTCGAATAATAATATTAACAAATCTAAAGAATGGTCTGATTCTGAAATTACAAGTTACGTTAGAAAAGTTATAACTGATTTTAGACTAGACTTTAAAACACTAAAGGCATGTGAAAATGAAGGAGAGCAATGGAAAAATGAATTAGGTTGGGGATATCGGTGTGTGCATTTACCAATACCAGATAGTAACATTGACGCTTCCATGTTGATACTTTTTACAAAAGATATATTTTGTGATGGCAATTGGACAGGTAGCCATGATTACAATTATAAAAATGGAAAAATTGGCAATGTAGCTTATTTACGTAAATTGGGGTTCCAGTGTGACAATATTTATGGAAACATATATTAAGAGAAACAATCAACAGATTGTTTTTTTTAATGGAGGTGATAAATATATGAAACATAAAT
>CAOKLK010000052.1 GCA_948469295.1 uncultured Mycoplasmatota bacterium | reverse complement strand
ATTATTGGCTGGAGACTTAGAACCAAATGAAACCAAAGAATTTTCTCTTCGATTATGGATGCACTCTGATGTTACTGCAAATGATAAAGATAGTATGAATGCTACATATAATGGTAAGATAAGTATCATTACAAGTTATGCAGTAACATTACCAACTATAGAGGAAGCTATCAAAAATATTCCAGTAGTAACAAGTGGAAATGGATTGTATGAAGTGAATCATAGTGATGCTAACATAACATATACAAGTGATCAAACAGCAATTAATAATTTAAAACAAACCGAATATCGTTTTGCAGGACCAAATCCCAATAATTATGTAAAGTTTAATAATGAATTATGGCGTATGATTGGTTTAGTCAACACACCAGAAGGACAAAGAGTAAAACTGATTAGAAATGAGAAAATTGGTAATTACTCTTGGGATAGTAGTATATCAAGTATTAACACAGGATCTGGAGTAAATGAGTGGAGTCAATCTAAGATGATGAATTTACTAAATAATGGAGCATATTATAATAGGACTAGTGGTACTTGTTATAATAGAACAAATAATACTACAACAAATTGTGATTTTTCATCGACAGGACTTACTGAAGAATCTAAGTCCATGATTGACACTGTTACTTGGAATCTTGGAAGTATAGAGATAGGTAATTTAAATCCAACAAATCTTTATAATACAGAAAGAAGTAACAAAACCGGAAAAATATGTTCAAGTAGTGTATCATATTGTACAGATACAGTCGTAAGAACAACTTCTTGGTTAGGTCAAATTGGTTTAATGTATGTAAGTGATTATGGGTATGCAACCAGTGGTGGAACAACAACCAACCGAGAAACTTGTGTGAATATGGACTTAGAGTCTTGGTCTAAAAGTGAAAGAAGTGATTGTAAAAATAATGATTGGTTATATAAAAATGAAGCACAATGGACATTAACTTCGAGTGCCAGTTTGACTGCTGGAAGCTTTGTGTTCATGGTGAATAGTAATGGAAAATATAGCCATAATGATGCATCATTTAACTATGCTTCCCGTCCAACTATCTATCTAAAGTCCAACGTAAAAATAGATAGTGGAGATGGAACAGAAAGTTTACCATTTGAACTCATTTATAAAGTAAAATAAAATGATGAATTTCTTCAAAAATAATGCTACAATAAATGAAGAAATGAGGAAATAATCTATGAAAAAATTTTTATTATTAATAATCTCAGTCGCTGTTTTAGTAGGGTGTACATCCCAAGAATCAACAGATCACATGGAAGAAATAAAAAAACTTATGGCGAATAATGATTATGTTCTTCTAGATGTAAGAACCAAAGAAGAATATCAAGAATCCCATTTAAAAGATGCAATCAATATTCCTCATAACCAAATCAATAAAAATATTGATCTTTCCAAAGAAAAAATCATTTTTGTCTATTGTAAAAGTGGAAACCGTAGTAAAACTGCCTACGATACCTTAACAGAACTAGGATATACTGTGTATGACTTAGGTGCTATGGAATCCATTGATTTGCCAAAAGAATAAAATAACGTTCTAAAACCGTGTTTTATTCTTTTTTGATGTGATATAATTTTAATAGAAATGGAGTTTTTTATATGCAAAAGAAAAGTACAATTATGTGGGGAATTGTGTTGATCGGACTTGGAATTATCATTGGATTAAATAGTTTTGGAATTACAGATATTAACATTTTCTTTGATGGTTGGTGGACGCTTTTCATTATCATTCCTAGTTTTATTAACTTATTTGATGAAAAAGAAGGAATCATATGGAATGCGATTTGCTTAGTAATAGGTCTTGCTTTATTAATGGGAGCTCAAGGATTTATTCCAATCGAAATCATTTTCAAACTAATCATTCCATTTACATTTATTATCATTGGAAGTTCTATGATTTTTAAAAATACTTGGAAAAATGCCATCAATGAAAAAATAAGCAAAACCAATATCAATGGGTTAGAAAATATTGTTGCAACGTTTTCTGAACAAAAAAGAATTGTAGACAATGAAGACTTTGAAGGAGCAAACCTGGATTCCGTATTTGGAGGAATTACTTTAGATTTAAGAGAAGCCAATTTAAAAAATGAAACCATTATCAAAGCCAGTGCCATTTTCGGCGGAATCAGCATTATCATTCCAAAAGATGCTACAGTAAAAATCAAACAAACAGCAATGTTTGGAGGAGTATCCAATGATACAAAAAATAATCCTGATAAAAAAATAATTTATATTGACGCCTTTTGTTTATTTGGAGGGTTGGATATAAAATGAATCAAGCCCAAAAAATAATTAAAATTGGAGCCATTTGCTTAGCAGTTGCTATCATGGCAGGAATTCTAGAATTAATACTCATTGGAATCAATTACATTCCAGGTTTTTCGAAAGAAAATACAGTTACCTTTGAAGAAACCTACATCAATATCAAAAAAATAGATATTGATTTAAAAATTACTTCTCTAATCATTGAAGATGGGGAAGAATTAAAAGTAGAAGCATTTAATGTTCAAAATGATTTAGAAGCTAAAAATAATAACCAAACATTAACAATCACAGAAAAAAAACAAAGTAGTTTTTGGTCCAAAAAAGAAAAAGGAAAAATAAAAATCACCATCCCCAAAAACTTAATATTGGAAGAATTAAACATCAATTCTGGAGTAGGGGAAATGATCATTAACAACGTCCAAGGATCTAAAGTCAAAATCTCTCAAGGAACTGGATCCATCAAATTAAAAAATCTCACTTTTGAAGAATCTTTAATTCATGGTGGAATTGGAGAAATGCAAATTACCAATGCAACATTTAATAATTTAGATCTAGAAGTTGGCGTTGGAAAAATAGATATTACTGGAAAAATTTTAGGAAATAGTACCATCGAATGTGGAGTTGGAGAATTAACAATGACATTAGATGATTTCGAAAATTATGAACTATCCTTAAAAAAAGGCATGGGAAGGATTAAAGTGGATGGAAAAGAATATAAAAATGATACTGTCATTGGTGTGGGTCCAAACAAAATCCAAATAAATGGTGGGATTGGAAATATTACAATCAAATAGAAAAGAGGAAATTCATGCAAAATATCATTGAAGTAAAACATCTTACAAAAAAATACAAAGAACAAAAAGCTGTAGATGATTTATCACTAGAAGTGGAAGAAGGAACCATTCTAGGACTTCTAGGACCTAATGGATCTGGAAAAACAACAACAATAAATTGCATCTTATCTCTTCTAAATTATCAAAAAGGAACTATCAAAATATTAGGACAACAAATGACTCCCAAATCTTATGATCTCAAAAAAGAAATAGGAGTAGTCTTTCAAGAAGTTGCAGTATTTGATGAATTAAATGTGTACGATAATATTGACTTCTTCTGTGGTCTTTACATCAAAGAAAAAAACAAAAGAAAACAATATGTAGAAGAAGCCATTCGTTTCGTAGGACTAGAAAACTATCAAAAATATCTTCCCAAAAAACTCTCTGGAGGATTACTTAGAAGACTAAACATTGCTTGTGGTATCGTTCATAAACCCAAAATCATCTTTTTTGATGAACCCACCGTAGCAGTAGATCCCCAAAGTAGAAATAACATATTAGATGGCATAAAAAAATTAAAAGACCAAGGAGCAACAATCATTTATACGACCCATTATATGGAAGAAGTAGAAATACTTTGCGATCAAATTATCATTTTAGATCAAGGAAAAATTCTGGCAAGTGGAACCAGTGATGAACTAAAAACATATGCGAAAATAGAAGAAAAAATAAGCGTAGAAATCTATGAATTTGCGAATAATCTCTTAGAACAAATCAAAAAATTAAAAAATGTCGAAAGTGTAGAATATCAAAACCATTTACTAAAAGTACTCTATAAAAAAGGAAAAAATAATTTAATGGAACTCATCAATTTTTTAAAACAAGAAAAAGTATCTTATCATAAAATCTTTTCCGAGCGTCCAACCCTAAATGATGTCTTTTTAGAATTAACTGGAAAGGAATTACGAGACTAATGTTTTATCACAACTTCAGTTATAATTTAAAAATCATCACAAAAAATCGAGCTCTCTTATTTTGGACCTTTGCTTTTCCATTAATACTAGGAACCCTTTTTTTTATGGCATTTAAAGACATTGAAAAAAATGAAAAATTAGATAAAATCCGTATTGCGATCATTGAAACTGATTCATGGCAAAAAGACTTCTTTTTAAAAGAAGCTTGGCAAAGCCTAAGTGATGTAAATCAAAAAGATTCAGTGTTTCATATAACATATGAAACAGAACAAACAGCCAAACAATTATTAAAAGAAAACCAAATTGAAGCCTACATTTTATATGAGAATGAACCAGAAATCTTTATAAAAGAAAATGGAGTAGAAAGTACAATCATAAAATATACAGTAGAAGAAATATCGATTCAATATCAAATGAATCAGCAAATTATCATGAGTCAAATAAAGAATCAAGAAAGTAATTTAGAACTTTCTAAAATCATCGAAGAAACCGAAAGAAAAATCAAAGAATTTGAACATCAAAATCAAGCAAATATAATGGACAATTCTAGTAAAAATATGAGCTACACTATGATTGAATACTACTCCCTAATTGCTATGACTTGTCTATATGGTGGAATTATTGCCATGGTTTCAATGAATCAAATTCTTGCTAATATGAGTCAAAAAGGGAAACGAATTTCTATCTCTTCAACGAAAAAAAGTACTTTAATATTAATCAATATTGCCTCTTCCTTTTTACTAGAAACCATTGGACTTCTATTATTATTTGCCTATACGATTTTATTTTTAAAAATAGATTATGGACCAAAATTTTTCTATATCATAGTCCTTTCATTCTTTGGAATCATCGGCGGACTTTCCCTAGGAATCTTTGTATCTTCAGTATGTAAAACCAATGAAAATACCAAAACGGGAATCATACTTTCTCTTTCCATGTTTGGAAGTTTCTTATCAGGAATGATGGGAATTACTATGAAATATATCGTCGATAAAAATATTCCTTTATTAAATCAAATCAATCCGATCAACATGATCACAGATGGGTTATATGCTCTCTATTATTATGAAGATATGACAAGATATTATCAAAATCTAATCAGTATAATTTTATTTTCTCTAATATTAATTAGTATATCCATAACCATGTTAAGGAGACAAACATATGACAGTATTTAAAACCTTTTTAAAAATATTAAATAAAAATAAAATAATCATATTATTATATACAGCAATTTTATTATTTTTTGGTATTTTTAATTTTCAAAACAACCAAAATACAACAACATTTTTAGAAGAAAAACCAGATATTGCTATCATCAATAAAGATAAAGGAAACAAGATTACCGAAAATTTCATCCAATATCTCGAAAAATATACCACCGTTAAAAAAATAGATTCTAATTTAGAAGATGCCTTATTTTATCGAGAAATTAATTATTTAATTACAATCCCAGAAAACTATGGACAAAATTTTCAAAATGGTCTTCATCCAAATATAGAAATAAAAAGTACCCAAGATTATCAAGCATCTTTAGCAAATCAGATTGTAACAAGGTACTTAAAAATTGCAAGTATTTATCAAAATTTTAACCAACAAGAAGATATCTTACTTTCTAATATTAATAATTCGTTAGCAAAAGAAGCCAAAATAAATATCACCTCATCTCTTGATACAACTTCTTTAGAAAAGATTGCTGCTTATTATAATTTTGCAAATTATAGTATATTAGCAGGTTGTGTATAT
>CAOKLK010000051.1 GCA_948469295.1 uncultured Mycoplasmatota bacterium | reverse complement strand
ACTTTATGAAATAGATGGAAAAAATATTAAAACACATTGGGAATATGATGCAGGGAAACAATATTTTACTTATGCACTTGGAAATTTTGAATATTCTGAAAATTCTAAATTAGTTAATTTTGGATGGGCTTATAAACCTGAAGCTTTTTTGGAAAATCACACAATTTATGAAAATTTTGGAAATACTTATGGAAGAATTATTGAACTTGATGCTAATGATCAAATTATTTTTCAAGCAACTAATGAATATGGAATATACAGAACTTATAAACATCGTTTTTATGAAGAAGTAACTCCAAATTATCTTACATTAGATTTTCATTTAGTGAATAATAATCCAACTTCTTCTTTGGAAAAAGTTGCGACAAAAGATTTTTATGAATCTTTTCAGGAAGCAAAACCAAATACGTATGATTTTGATCTGACTTCTAATACAATTCAATTTAATGTGATTTTTGATAATTCTGAAGTAGTTGATTTGTATTTTGTTTCGGAAGAAAAATTTACTTATGTGTTAAATTATAAGAAGAAAGATGAAGTTGTTCCTTTGACTTTAAATTTACGGTTACATGGAAATTATGCTGTTTATGTTAAGATTGATGATCAAATGTATGATACAGGAAAGATATTTAGTTTTAATTAAAAAACGAAAAATAACAATATTTTTCGTTTTTTATTTGTAAGACTTTTAATTTTTTGGTATTATTATTTTAAGATAGCGAGAGATTAAAATGAAGAAACAAAATGGATTTACTTTAGTGGAGATTTTGGTTGTAATAGCAATTATTGCTTTATTATTTGGAATAGGAGTTCCAACTTATTTACTAGTTACTAATAATATGAAACAAAAAAGTTATGAGAATAAAGTTTCTTATGCACTTTCCAAAGCTTCTGCATGGGCTAGTGATACAGGAAGAAGTGTTGTTAACATTGGACATTTGATTGAAGAGGGATATATGGAGCCAGATAATGAAGAAGGGGCATATGATAATCCAGTGGATAATAGTTCCATGCTTTGTTATACGATACGAATTGATTATAATGATAATCAATATCATTCTTCTTTGAGTGGAGAAGAGTATTGTGATTATGCTGAGTTAGAATCTCAAACAAGTATTATTGAATTAGTTCAAATGAATCCACAAGGAAGTGTATTAGGAAAAGATGTTTGGACTCGAGATGATGTGGTGTTACGCGTTCAATTTAAGACGAATGAAGATTTGAATCGATATAAGAATTCGATCCAAGAGATTATTTGGAAAGGGAATAGTCAGACAGAGAGAGTGTTGGTAAATCAAGATTTTAGTACGAAAAATCAACATGCTATCCAAGTTTCTCAATTTATGAATACGAGATATGAAGTTACTATGAAGATTGTTCATGAAGGAAAGACATATATTTATAAAGCGTATACCCAAGTAAAAATAGATCGTCAAAATCCAATTGTGTATCAAGATGAGATTAATGTAGAGCATTATGATGAGTGGAAGAATAATGCGAAAGAAGTACAGATTGTAACAAGTGATTTAGATGGATCAGGAGTATATGGATATTATGTAAATACATCTAGTGCGACATGTAGTTTAAATAAGTCATCGTATCAACCATTAAATACATCAACAATTCATTTGTCTTTGAATCAAGGAGAGTATTATGCATGTGTGATGGATCAGGTAGGGAATGTAAGTGATGTTACAAAAATTTTTGTAGATAAGGTAGATCGAACAGCCCCAACAGTGACAGGATATAGTATTTATCAAAAAACATTAAATGGAACGTATTATAGTTCATTAAGTTTAAAGGTAGGAATAAGAGATGCAGATAGTGGAGTAAGTGGAATCAAATATTGTATTACAACATCAAGTTCTTGTAATCCGACAAGTATATTTAATTTAGATGCGAATGGAGATATTGTGATACCAATTACAACTCCAAATAAGAATCCACAGAAGATATGTGTGAAAGGGTTAGATCGAGCAGGGAATGAGAGTGCATTGGTATGTTCGAATGGATATTTGTTTGATAATACTCCACCAATTATTCAATCATTTGGATTTGAAGAAACGAATCATCGATATGTTGTATCTTTTCAAGCGAATGATCCAGAGAGTAGTATTTATCAATATAAAGTGATATTAAAGGATGATGGAGATGGAAGTGAGAAGGTATATCATTCTAGTACATCTGGAACCTTGACATTACAAGATTTACCATTAAATCATCGATATACTGTAAAACTAGAAGTTATAAACAATGCTGGATTACAGACAGAGGCACCAACTGTACATCATTTTAAAACAGAAATTACGATGAAGGGTGCTCAAGATTCTTGTAATATTAGTAATGGATATTGTAATAATGGAGTTTACGTAAAATATAGCAATCGTTTATTTGTTTTATATAAAGGAGATGCACAAACTACTTATGCAGTGAATGCTGATAACAGTATACCAGCAAGTATTATTACTAGTCCTTGTTGTGATGAAGGGCATTGTAATATGCGAGATTATGTGGGATCACATTCTGGTATATATGGTGATCCTAAAGTTGATGGAGATCGAAATTATCGTAATTTAGTATATTATTATAATTTATTAAATAATCCGACCAACTATTTAAATCGTGTCAGATTTTCTATTGGAAATCTGACAGATGATGTGTTAGATTTTAATAATTATCATTATTCTGAATGGCATGGAGTTCAAGCTTATTATGGGCTTTTGACATTAAATGAATATAAACAAATTTATAATAAATCTTACATGAAGGATGTTGGAACGCTTTTGTCTACTGTTTATTTACACTGTTCTGTTGATCCAGATTTTCCACCTTATGGAGAAGCATATCATTATTTGTGTATGGGTGATAGTTTATCTGGTATTTATGCAATTAATGGAACTATAAAGGCAGTAAGTGCAATTTATAATGAAAAGTTTAATACTCAAAAGAATGGTGCAATGGTTTTACCATTTAAAAATGAATTACTTCTTTCTAAAGGTTCTGGAACAAAAAGTGATCCATTTATTGTAGAATAGGGGAAATTAGATGAAAAAGATTAAAAAATATGGAATCATTGGTGTGATAATTATCGGAGTCGTAATAGGAGGAATTTTGATTACTGTTTTTGTCCGTGATCATAAAGAGGTAGAGAAGTATCAAGAGCTTTTTCAGGATAAAGATGTTGTTCCAGCACTTGCGGATATTCTTTCAGATCAAGAGAAAAGTGTGGAAAAGATTAATAATATATTACGTGACAGTTCCTGTACGTTTGATAATCCTTGTGTAGTTCGAGATCCATTTGAGATAGCACCTTTGACTGCTTTGGTTATTTTTCAAACAAAAGATGAAGAAGAAGTGATTGTATCTATTAATGATGTTGAAGTCACCAAAATGGAAAAATCTAAACTGCATTCGATTCCAATTTATGGACTTCAAGCAGGAATAGAAAATCATATAACGCTTAATAAAAATGGAGATTTGAAAGAAATTACCGTTGATTGTCAAGATGTTTATCCAAATAATTTAGATGTTTCTGTAGAAAATCCGACTGTAGATATTAGTAAAGATGTTTATTTTATGTCTAGTAATGGAAATCTTGGAACTTTTTCTTATGATGGAAAAGGAAATCTTGTTTGGCTTTTGGCTAAAAAGTATGCTCTTGATATTGAGTGGGCGAATAATGGTCATATGTATTTGGGAAATGATATATCGAGTGGACTTTTAGAATGTTATGATGGTTTTTATGAAATTGATTATTTTGGTAAAATTCATAAGAAATATTCTTTAAAGAATGGTTATCATCATGAATTGATTGCTTTATCGGATGGATCTATTATTGTAGCGGGAGGAAATGCTTCTGAAAATCGTTCGTTAGCAGCTTCATATGTTTATCAAATTAATTCACAAACTGGTGATATTATTAACCAATTTGATGTTTATGATATTTTGGCAGGAATCGATGAGGAATTTGCAAATGGTCTTAAAGGGACCGATATCATGCTTAATTCCATTTATTATGATGAGGATAGTAAAGAAATGATTTTATCGTTGCGAGGAATTAATAGTATTTTAAGTTTAAATTTTGAAACGAAAAAGATTAATTGGATATTAGGAGATTCTAATTATTATTCTTCAGCATTTGCTCCTTATTTGCTTCAAATGAGTGATGGTTCAAGGCTTCCTAAAGGATCGCATACGGCTTTCTTGACAAAAGAAGGGTATTTGGGATTATATAATAATGATTATGATGCATTAAATATAAAATCAGAATATTTACAAGATTATCAAGATAATTATTCGAGTGTTGTATTATATGAAATAGATGGAAAAAATATTAAAACTCATTGGGAATATGATGCTGGAAAACAATATTTTGGTTATGCTTTAGGAAGTTTCCAGTATAATGAAAAAGATAAATCTAAACTGATTGATTTTGGATGGATATTTAATGAAAAGGCTTATTTAAATAATATTTCGATTCATGATAATTATGGTTATACAAGTAGTAGAATAATTGAACTCGATCAAGATGATCAGGTTATATTTAATGCTACTATTCCTCTTGGAATTTATCGAGTTTTTAAACATTCTTTCTATGACGAAGTAACTAAGAATTATTTGGATTATGATTTTACAGCGATTGATAATAGTGTAGGTGAAGTGTTGGAAAAGAAACCTTCTAAAGATTTTTATGAAACTTTTTTACAAGCAGAACCTAGTAATTTTGAATTCGATGTGAATCGAAATACGATCCAGTTTAATGTGATTTTTGATCGTTCGGAAGTTGTTGATCTTTTCTTTGTTTCTGAGAATAAGGACACTTATGTTTTACATTATAAAAAGAAGGATCAGTCAGTTCCAATGAATATTAATTTAAAACTGCAAGGAAATTATGCGGTTTATGTAAAAATTAATGATCATATATATGATACAGGAAAGGTATTTAGTTTTTAATATATGGATAACTCTTGAATCTTGTTTCTGTTTGTGATACATTATTAGGAGTTTAAGGGAGGACTTTATGTTAGAAAATATATTACTTATTGTATCTGTTCTTTTAATTGCACTTGCTTTACTTCAAAGTAATAAGGCAAGTGATGCAGGTCAAATTATTACAGGAGGAAATGAAGCGTTATTCGGTAAGATGAAAGAAAGAGGACTAGAATTGTTTATTAGTCGTCTGACAATGTTTTTTGGTCTTATTTTCTTTGTGATTTCCTTTCTGTTATTTGTAAAATAGAACTCTTTGAAGTTCTTTTTTTTCTACTTTTTGTAAACTTTGTAATTTTTTTCGAAAATAATAGAAAAAAACGGTTATAATATTTTTAGGGTGGATTATGAAAGAGAAGAATGGGTTTACTTTAATTGAGTTAATTGTAACAATTGGACTTATGGTTTTGATGAGTGTGATGATTGCCAATAATTTGACTTCGATTTTTACACAAAGAGAAGAAGAAGATATTACAGATTTTAAAGTTACATTAGAGGAAGCTGCTTGTTTGTATATTGATTTGTCCGATCCAGAAATTAAGATTAAAAAAAATACTTGTAAAAGTAGTGGATGTTATGTAACTACTGCAGTACTATGGCAGAATGGACTTCTTGATGAAGAACTGATGAATCCTCTTACTGGACAAAAGATTACGGGTAGTGAACGAATTACAATACAATATCAAAGTGGAGAAAAAAAATGCACATTTAATGTGGGGTGATGAATAATGAAAGAAGAAATTTTCAAACATCCTAAAGTTCAGGATTGGAGTGGAGG
>CAOKLK010000050.1 GCA_948469295.1 uncultured Mycoplasmatota bacterium | reverse complement strand
AATACAGAATTGCATTTTGGTGAATATGGTTTAATGGCCAAAGAAGGAAACTATATTACAGCACGTCAAATAGAAGCAGCCCGTATTGCAATGACACGTTATATGAAACGTGGAGGAAAAGTTTATATCAATATTTTCCCACATTTAGCAAGAACGAGAAAACCATTAGAAACACGTCAAGGTAAAGGTAAAGGTAGTGTAGAAGAATGGGTTGCAGTAGTAAAAACTGGAAAAATTATGTTTGAAGTTTCAGGCGTTAGTGAAGAAATTGCAAGAGAAGCTTTACGTCTTGCATCTCACAAGCTTCCAGTAAAATGCAAATTCGTGAAAAAAGACGACATGAATGGTGGTGATTCTCTTGAAAGCTAGTGAAATAAGAAAGTTATCGAGAGAGGAAATCGAAAGAAAAATCAAAGATTCAAAAAGTGAATTATTAGATTTAAGAATGAAAGCAGCTACAGGAACTTTAGAAAAGCCAAGTAAAATGGATGCAATCAAAAAAGATGTAGCTCGCATGATGACAGTTTTAAATGAAATGAAACAAGAGACTGAGGGAGGTAACAAATAATGGAATCAAAAAGATCAGAATTAATTGGTAAAGTTGTTAGTGCCAAAAATGATAAAACCATTACTGTTTTAGTTGAAACCCACAAAAAACATCCCCTATACGGAAAAAGAGTAAAATATTCGAAAAAATATACAGCTCATGATGAAAAAAATATTGCAAAAGTTGGAGATACAGTAAAAATTAGAAGTACAAGACCATTATCAAAAACCAAAAGATATGAACTTGTTACTGTTCTAATTGAAGCTGTAATTCTATAGGAGGTAATCTTATGGTAATGCAAGAATCAAGACTTAAAGTTGCTGATAATACAGGAGCAAGAGAAGTTTTAGTAATTAAATGTTTAGGTGGAAGTTATAAAAAGACTGCGAATATTGGAGACATCGTAGTATGTACTGTAAAAAAAGCTATCCCAAATAGTAATATGAAAAAGGGACGTGTAGTAAAAGCAGTTATCGTAAGAACTGTAGAAGGCGTTAGAAGAAAAGATGGAAGTTATATCAAATTTGATGACAATGCATGCGTATTGATCAAAGATGATAAAACTCCAATTGGAACAAGAGTACTAGGACCTGTTGCAAGAGAATTACGTGAAAAAGAATTCATGAAAATTGTATCTCTAGCACCAGAAGTACTATAGGAGGATACATATGAAAATAAAAGTTGGAGATAACGTAAAAATCATTGCCGGAAAAGATAGAGGAAAAACTGGAATGGTTACAAAAACATTAAAAAAGGAAGATCGTGTAATTGTTGAAGGAATTAACATTGTAAAAAAACACGTGAAACCAAATGGAATGAACCAAACTGGTGGTATCATCGAAATGAGTGCCCCAATTCATGTATCTAACGTTAAAAAAATAGAAAATACAACAGTGAAAGAAAAAACTAAGAAAGAAAAGAAAGATTAGTTAGTGGGTGAAAATATGAGTAATTTAAAAACATTATATAAAGAAAAAATCATTAGCGAACTAATGAAAGAATATGAATACAAAACAGTAATGCAAGTCCCAAAACTAGAGAAAATTGTCATCAATATGGGGGTAGGAGAAGGAGCAAGAGAAGAAAAATTCATCGAAGCTGCCCTAAAAGATTTAGAAACAATTACTGGACAAAAAGCTGTAGTAACCAAAGCACGTAAATCAATTGCAGGATTCAAATTAAGAGAAGGCCAAACCATTGGAGTTAAAGTTACCCTACGGGGAGAAAAAATGTATTACTTCATGGAAAAGTTAATTCATATTGCTCTTCCTCGTGTAAGAGATTTTAGAGGAATTTCCAAAACATCATTTGATGGACATGGAAACTACACTTTAGGAATTAAAGAACAACTAATTTTTCCAGAAATAGAATATGATAACATTTTAAAAATTAGAGGGATGGATATTGTATTTGTTACAACAGCCAATACCAATAAAGAGGCAGAAAGTCTATTAAAAGCTTTCAAAATGCCTTTTAGAAATTAAGGAGGACAATAACTATGGCAAGAACAAGTTTAAAAGTGAAACAACAAAGAAAAGCAAAATTCTCATCACGTGCTTATACTCGTTGTGAAAGATGCGGAAGACCCCATGGTGTCCTTCGTAAATACAAATTATGCCGTATTTGCTTTAGAGAGCTAGCAAATAGAGGACAAATTCCAGGCATGAAAAAAGCTAGTTGGTAGGAAAGGAGGAATTAATTAATATGGTAGCAGATAAAATTGCCGATATGCTTACACGCATACGTAATGCAAATCAATTAAAATATGATACAGTAGAAGTTATTGGAACAAAAATGACTTTAGGAATTGCTGAAATTCTAAAAAAAGAAGGATATATTAGTGATCTTGCTTATGAAAAAAACATTAAAGGAGACAAACTAACCTTAACTTTAAAATATGGAGAAAAGAAAGAGCGTGTTATTACTGGACTAAAAAGAATCAGTAAATCTGGCTTACGTGTTTATGCATCGTGTGATGAAATTCCTCACGTACTAAACGGTCTTGGAATAGCAATTATTTCTACTTCAAAAGGTCTTATGACAGATAAAGAAGCAAGAAAAGCGAAGTTAGGAGGCGAAGTACTTGCCTATATTTGGTAAGGAAAATCTATGAGTAGAATTGGAAAAAGAAAACTTACGATTCCTGATGGCGTTACAGTTGATATTCAAAATCAAGAAGTTACAGTAAAAGGTGCCAAAGGAACTCTTAACTTAAGTGTTGATCCACTAGTTCAAGTAGAAGTAGTAGATAACACACTTATAACAAAAGAAGTAAAAAATATTAAAAGAGCAAATGTTGTTGTAGGAACAACCAATGCATTAATAAATAATATGTTGATTGGAGTAAGTGCAGGATATACAAAAAATCTAGAAATAGTTGGAGTAGGATATCGTTTCAATGTTGCAGGAAATAAAATTTCAATCAATGCAGGATTTTCTCATCCAGTAGAAAGAATTTGTCCAGAAGGAATTTCAGTAGAATTAGTAAATGCCAATGAAATTTCATTATCTGGAATTGATAAACAAAAAGTATCTGAATTTGCGGCTAAAATTCGTGAAATAAGAAGTCCAGAACCTTATAAAGGAAAAGGAATTCGTTATAAAGGCGAACATATTAGACGTAAAGAAGGAAAGAAAGCTGCAAAGTAGGAGGGTAAATATGATAAAGAAAGAATCAAGAAACGATTTAAGACTAAGACGTCATGCAAGAATCAGAAAAAATATTTCTGGTACTGCAACTATGCCTAGACTTAATGTATATCGTTCAAACAAAGAAATTTATGTTCAAGTAATTGATGATGAAATTGGCAAAACTTTAGCAAGTTCATCTAGTATTGCCCTTAAACTAAATAATGGTGGAAACATTGAAGGTGCAAAATTAGTAGGCAAAGATATTGCTGAAAAATGCAAAAAATTAAAAATTACAAAAGTCGTTTTTGATAGAGGTGGATACCTTTATCATGGACGTGTAGAAGCATTAGCAAATTCTGCACGTGAAAACGGACTAGAATTTTAAGGAGGAAAGTTATGCCAAAACAATATACAGACACAAAAAAGAAATTACTAGAAGAAAAAGTTATTTCTGTAAGTCGTGTCACAAAAGTAACCAAAGGTGGAAGACACTTTCGTTTCTTAGCAACTGTTGTTGTTGGAAATCGTCGTGGACTTGTAGGGCTTGGAAATGGAAAAGCCAACGAAGTTCAAGAAGCTATTGCCAAAGCAACGCAAGCAGCTAATAAAAATGTAGTTCGTGTTTCTCTTATCGATAATCGTACAATTCCTCATGAAGCTACTGGAAAAGTAGGACGTGCTATAGTATTAGTAAAACCTGCGAAAGCTGGTACAGGAGTTATCGCTGGTGGAGCTGCTCGTGCTGTTTTAGAACTTGCTGGAATAAAAGATATCGTTTCAAAATCATTGGGATCAAATACTCAAGTGAATGTTGCAAAAGCTACATTAGAAGCGTTAAAATCTATGAGAACACCTGCTAAAATTGCTGCTTTACGTGGTTTGAAAGTAGAGGAGTTATAATATGAAATTAGAAAGTTTACCAAAAACAAAAGAACAAAAAAGAAAAAAAATAGTTGGACGTGGACCTGGTTCTGGAATGGGTAAAACATCTACTCGTGGACAAAAAGGTCAAAAAGCTAGAAGTGGAGTAAGTATCAGTGCTTGGTTCCAAGGTGGACAATCTCCTTTATATAGAAGAATTCCAAAAAGAGGATTTAACAACAAAAGATTTGAAACAAAATATGCAACCATCAATTTAAGTGATTTAAACACATTCTTTAATGATGGAGATACAGTAACTCCAGAAATTTTAAAAGAAAGAGGAATTATCAAAAAACAACTTAGCGGAATCAAAGTGTTAGCAAATGGTGAGTTAGAGAAAAAATTAACAGTAAAAGCCCAAAGATTCTCTAGCACAGCTGTTACAAAAATTGAAGCTGCTGGTGGTAAAACTGAGGTGATCTAGTATGATTAAGGGGATAAAAAAACTATTCACCAAAGAAAATAAAGATTTACGAAAAAGAATATACTTCACCTTATTTGCTTTAGGAATCTTTTGCTTAGGAACAAGTATTACTATTTCTTGGGCAATTCCTTGGGTAAATACAATGTACAAAGAATTAGGTTTTTTAGAAATATTTAACCTAATGAGTGGTGGAGGACTTAGAAGTTTTTCAATCTTTGCTCTTGGTGTCAGTCCTTATATCACAGCCTCTATTATTACTCAGCTATTACAAATGGACATCATTCCCTATTTCAAAGAATTGAAAGATCAAGGATATGTTGGACGTCAAAAAATTAATAGAATTACAAGATATTTAGGAATCATTTTAGCATTTATTCAAAGTTACGCAATTACCGTATTTTATTTAAATGTTTCCGATGCAGCGACCTTATTAAAAATATCTTTAGTTATGACTGCTGGAACAGCTTTCCTATTATGGTTAGGAGATCAAATGACCAACAAAGGAATTGGAAATGGACAAAGCCTACTAATTATGGCTGGTATATTATTAAGTCTTCCAAGTATTTTTACAGGAGCTTATACAACATTTATCAATGGAGCCTTTGCACTTCCTTTGGGAATCAGTTTATTTGTTTTATTCATCTTAGTCTACATTCTTGTAATTGTTGGAATTATTTGGGTAACTTTAGCAGAAAGAAGAATTCCAATTCAATATTCCAACCGTACAACAAGTGCTTATGGAAAAGAACAAAGTTATTTACCAATTAAAATCAATTCAGCTGGAGTAATTCCTGTCATATTTGCATCAATGTTTTTAACAATTCCGTCTGTAATTGCTTCCTTAATAAAAAGTGACGCAGCAATTGATTTTATTAATAAATATATTCTTTATACAACTCCAACAGGATTTATTCTTTACATCTTATTAATCTTCTTCTTCGGATATTTCTATACCTTTATGGTTATGAATCCAGAAGATATGAGTAAAGATTTAAATGGAAGAGGTGCATACATTCCTGGCGTTAGACCTGGAATCGAAACTACAAAATTTATAAGTAAATCCATTGGTAGATTGACAGCAGTTGGATCTTTATTCCTTTGCGTATTAGCAGGAATGCCAGTATTAATGTCAATGCTAACAAACTTACCAAGTTCTGTTTCCATTGGAGGAACAGGTATCTTAATTGTCGTAGGAGTAGCAATTGAAACTTACAAACAAATAGAAAGTGGTTTAGTAAGTAGAAGCTATCAAAAAAGAAGGGCGAGAAAATAATGAAGAGC
>CAOKLK010000049.1 GCA_948469295.1 uncultured Mycoplasmatota bacterium | reverse complement strand
ATGAATATGTCAAGGAAACTTGCATAAAATAAAAAAGGGAATACTTAACATCGCAAAGTTGAGTACTCGCCACTAATTTGTGTAAGCACTTAATCTTGTTAGATTGAGTGCGTTTTCTTTTTATAATTCATTATCATTTAAATAATAGAAGAATAAGTAGAATGATGATAACGATTAAAGCAAAGATTAAAAAATCTTTCTTAGTCATTTTCATCACCTCCTTTCGGAGGCAAGCACTCAACTGTTAAAAAGGCTTTACAATGAATTGAGCGAAATTCATATATTCAATTAAAATATAAAGTAATAAAATAAAATATGTTGAACGTCTAGGGCACCATTGAAGAATTTGTTCGAACTATTCGAACTTTGATATATAGAAAACTTATTAAAAGTCTTTTTTAGTACTATTATAAATAACAATAAAAAGAAGCCCATCACCTAACTAAAACAATACATATTCATGCTTTTCATAATCTAAAAAACGAAGGAAATCTTCATAAGAAATAGATAAAGTTTTAGTATTCATATTTGGATGAAAAAGTAATATTTCTCCTTTTAAATCTTTATCAATAAGAATTTTAACCTGGTTAGACTCATCATAAATAATCCCAAAAGGAGTTACACTACCCCTCTCTAAACGTAAAATTTGTTTTAAACGATCTTCGCTTGCAAAAGACAAATGCTTTGTAAGCAGAATTTCTTCTAAATACTTTAAATTAGCTTTTTTATCACTTTTCAAAATAACCAAATAATACTGTTTCTGATCTGTTAAAAATAAATTTTTACAAAGAGTTCCAGTAATTTTTTTTGAAATATCATAAAAATCATTCACCGTAAAAACAGCTTCATGCTCCACTTCTTGATAACAAATCTCTAATAAATCCAAGACTTCATAAATTGACATAATCAATCCTCCAGTTAAAACCTAATTCCATAAAAAGACAATAGCTCCAAACCTTGTGCTGGTGTAAAAAAACAGTTTTTAATTACTTGTAAATCAAAAAAAGTATCTTCTAAAATAGAAGAAGAAAAATTATTATCTTTCAAAATACCTCCATGAAAACCTGAGTTCTGTAACAAAGAACTATTAAATTTTGTATCAAAAATACAACAATTTTTAAAATCTACTTCAATAAATTTAACCTCTTCTAACATTTCTACATTCCATTCCCCTTTATGAAAAGAACTATATTTTAAAAAATCTCGAGTCCAACAATTTTGCTGAAATTTAACTTCCGTAAAACTTGTTTCAATAAAATCACAATCATCAATGCAATTTTTAAAAAAAGAGCTTTGAAAAAAAATTACCTGAACAAATTTACAATTGATAAATTTACAATTTTTGAAATTTACACTTGCAAATGTCACATCATTAAATTTACAATTTTTAAATTCACAATCAGTAATTTGTGTAAACCGAAATTCACAATGAGTTACCTCTTCTTCCAAAAAAGACATAGAAAAAAAAGAAGCATTATTTTCTATTAATTGTTCCAAACTCATTTTTCATTTTCCTTATAAATTGAAGTAAATAAATCCTTTTCTGGATCTTCATCAGTTGGTAAAAAATTCGAAATATCTGGTAAATCGTCACGAGAAGCAAGACCAAAATAATCCAAAAATTCCTTAGTAGTTTTATATAAATTAGGTCGTCCAGGCAAATCACTTTTTCCAGACTCCTTTACAAGTCCCTTGGCAACTAATTTACGCAGTGCAAAAGAAGATCCTATTCCTCGCATTTCATCAATTTCAACTCTAGTAATTGGTTCATTGTAAGCAATAATAGCCAAAATTTCCAAAGCAGCTGTACTTAAACTATGGCGATCCGTATGATCAACCAAAAACTTTTGATAATAACTTTTGTGTTCCTCTTTTGTAGTTAGCTTAAAAGCATTTCCTAAAAAGCGAATTCGCAGTCCACGATTTTCATTTTCATAAGAATCCTTTAACTGCAACAATAACTCTTTCACATCATCTTTAGGAATTTCTAAAATTCGACTAATTTCTTCTAAAGTTGCACCTTCATCTCCAACTACAAATAAAATACCTTCCAAAACACCTAACATATTCATTTAAAAACTCCCCTCCTTCACAATCCAAATTCTCTCAAAATTATTTTCTTGATTCACACAAACCTCTTGATTTTTTGCCATGTCCAATAAAGCTAAAAAAGTTACAACAACATATTCCTTATTATAAATATCAAAAAGATCTTCAAACAAAACCCTTTTCTTTTCTTTTAAAATATCCCGAATCCGAATTCTTCGTGACTCTACACTAATCTCCTTTTTCGTAATTTTTGTATGAACTGGTTCTTTAAAATGAATTCGTTCCTGTAAGTTTACAAAAGCTTGAATCAAATCATCAACTCCAACATCCCCATCATTAACAAGAGGTTTCTCTTTCAAATAATTTTTTAAATTTTCAGGAACCTTTGTAAAAACCTCACTTCGTTTTGCTTCCATTTCTTTAAAAGAAGCAGTTACCATTTTATATCTTTGATATTCAATCAAACGAGTTTTCAAATCCTCTTCACTTACGATAGAAAATTCACTGTCTTCTTGTTCTTCCTCCATTGACTTCCCAATCAATTTTTTACTTTTTAAATGAACCAAAGAAGAAGCCATAAGCAAAAATTCACTAGCAACATCAATATTTAATTCTTGCAAACTATGAATATAATTCAAATATTCTGTAATAATTAAATCCGTCTGAATCTCATAAATATCCATTTTCATTGAATTTACTAAGTGTAAAAGCAAATCAAGAGGACCTTCAAAATCATTAATAGCAACTTGATAATTCATATGCTTACTTCCTCTCAAACCTCTTTTATTCTTTATAACATACTTACTATAATCATATCAAAAAAGACGCAAAAGAAAAATAAAAAACTTATGAAAATTACTCATAAGTATTAATTACAACGATAATTCATACTCGAAAGTTCAAAATGAACGACTTTCCCTAAAGTATCCTTTGGATAATAACCTGGATTATCTAATGTATTTTTAACAATTCGATTTGCATAATCAACATTTTCCAAATCAAGTGTGGTTGTAACTGTAAAACCAGTTCCTACTTCAACAATATTAGAAGTAACACCTTGAAGAGCATTATATTTACTAGTTATTTGACGATAATCAGTTAATACCTCCTGATAATTAGTATCTCCCGTTGTATAATTTATAGTATCTTCTATCGATAATAATTTATAATTCTTATCAAACTCATAAATCAAACGCTCTTTACCTTTAGTACAAGTAAGAGAAAACAAATCTTCATCAATTTTTTTCAAATTAACATTTGGATAATCATGTTCTGTTTTTTCTGTAATCGTAAACTGTTGAATCAAAGATTCCGTAGCAGTAAGTTCATATTCGTACAACTCTTTACTTCCTTTACCAATCACATCACTAGTTAACTTGATCCGTTGCAAAAACATTTGATTTGCATCATAAAGTTCCAAATAAAGATGATGAGTATTTAAATAATCAGAAGTTTCTGCATTATTTGTAACAGCGAAAGAAATCATTTGATTAGCAATCGAAAAATCACTAAAAGAAACTCCATCTACTAACACATTTAATCCTTCCGAAAAAGCATAAAAAACAATTTCATCTTCTATAGGAGGTGTATTTGGTTGATTAGATCCAGGTTTATTATTTTCCTTATTTTCTACTTGATACTCCCCATTCAAATATGCAGTAACAGTTGGTAAAAAAACGATAAAAACAATTAAAAATACAAATAAAATAATAAGAGACCAGTTACTCTTTTCTTTATTATCAATTACCCCAATCACACTAGGAATTAACTCTTGATTACTAAGTCTAACTTCTTCTACAACATTCTTTTTCTTACTCATAATGCCCTCCAAATTCTTATCATGATTATAACAAAAAAAAGCCTTATTTAAAAGACCTTAAATGAATTCTAATAAATTCGATATATTTTTATTAAAATTTAATCTCTTGGTTTAAAAATTAACGCAAATAGAAAAGAAAAAATAACAGCACTAACAATTGCAGCAGAAGACTTAGTTAAAAGTCCCGAAAAGAATCCCAAAATTCCAAATTCATGAAATCCTTCGATCCCAGCTTGATAAAGCATGTGTCCAAAATTTGAAATCACTACCGTAGCACCAGCACCTGCCCAAGAAATCAATTTTTGATAAATTCCCAAAAAAGATAAAAATGCTCCCCCTACAGTAAATAGACTTGTAACATGTCCTGGTGTTAACTTTGTATTATCTAATATAATTTGACCTAACATACAAATAAAACCAGAAAGTATAAATGCATTAAAAAATATCATTTTATAACCTCCAAACTAACAGCATGAGAAATTGCTGGAATACCAAGATGCTGATTGACCAAAGTCGGACTATGCAAAGACCCTGTACCTAAAATTAATATTTTTTTAAATCGACTATTTTTAAGGATTTTATTAAATAAAACTAATGGAAGAGCTACTGGACCACTTGCTCCTGCATAAACATCTTGACTTTCCAAATAAATTTCAGTAGCTGCATCAATATGATTCTTAATTTTAATACCATATGTTCTTTTTAAATATTCACGAAAAATATCTGCACCAACACTTCCAAGATCACCAGTCATAATCACATCATAATAATCTACGGAACGATTAAAATCTGCCAAGTGTTGCATTAAAGTTTGAGCAGCAGCTGGAGCCATAACAGCGCCCATATGAGTAGCATCATCAATTCCTTTATCAATAACAGTACCAACAGTACATCCTTCTACTTTTACATTAGTATTGTTTTTTGTTAAAATTGCACCAACACATCCCGTAGCAGTAAAAGTAGTAGTATTAGGTTTCGGAGCACCATATTCAATTGGAAAACGAAATTGCTTTTCCGCATTCAAATTATGACTAGAAGTTACCACCAAAGCCTTACGAGAAGTTTTACCATCTAAAAATCTTGCTCCAATAATCAAAGCCTCCGCAAAAATTGCACATGCACTATAAATTCCCAAAAATGGAATTTTATAAGAACGAGCTGCCATATTACTAACACCAATTTGATTCGATAAATCACCAGAAATTAAATAATCAATATCACTTTCCAATAATTTATTTTTCAAAAGTAAATTATCTATAACAACTCGTTGCATTTTAATCTCAGCCTGTTCAAATGTTTTTTCGTGATAATAATAATCATCCATAGTTAAGTTATAATTTTGAATTTGACCTTCTCTTTCTACAGGTCCAGCAATAGTAAAACTATCTTGCAAATAAACATTATTAAACTTTATACTATCCATAAATAATCACCCCTACAATTGACAAAAAAAACGCAGCGATAATTCCATAAAGTAACACACTTCCAGCAAGTTTAAAAAAATTAGCCCCCAATCCAGTAATCAATCCTTCTTTTTTATAGTCTAATGCTGAACTGCTAATAGAATGGGCAAACCCAGTAGTTGGAACAATCAAACCTGCTTTTACACGTGTAACCCAATTATCAAAAAATCCAAGAGCTGTAGCAAAACTAGCCAAAAAGATAAGTAAAATACAAAGCCAACTATACGCTTCTACAGTTTCCATTCCAAATGATGTTGTAAAAATATGAACAATGACTTCTCCAACAAAACCAATCAAACCTCCTACTAAAAAAGCAACCAAAGCATTTTTTAATTTCTTTTCTTTTGGTGTAATTTCTTTCACCATCTTCTTATATTCATCTTGATTCATAATATACCTCCATTCTTAGTATGATAAAAAATACCAAAATTATACAAAAAAAATCCTTTCGTTTCTACGAAAAGATATTTTATTTTCAT
>CAOKLK010000048.1 GCA_948469295.1 uncultured Mycoplasmatota bacterium | reverse complement strand
CTATTGGAGCCACTGGACCAACTGGAGCAACCGGACCAACTGGAGCAACAGGAGCAACTGGAGCAACTGGAGCTATTGGAGCCACTGGACCAACTGGAGCAACCGGACCAACTGGAGCAACAGGAGCTATTGGAGCCACTGGACCAACTGGAGCAACTGGACCAACTGGAGCAACTGGAGCTATTGGAGCCACTGGACCAACTGGAGCAACTGGACTAACTGGAGCAACAGGACCAACAGGAGCAACTGGAGCAACTCCAACATTAACAATTGGAACAGTAAATACTGGAGCACCAGGCTCTTCTGCAACAGCTACAATTACAGGTACTGCACCTAATTTTGTACTGAATTTAACTTTACCTCAGGGACCAACTGGTCCTGCTGGACCTTAAGAATCCAAAATGGATTCTTTTCTATTGTTTTCTTTTTTTTCGTTTGTTATAATAATTTCCATTATAGGTGATTTAATGGAACGACAAATTTTAATTGAAAAAAGTATTATTAAAAAGTTTCGAAAAGAAATCTGGCAAAAATTTGTTCAAGCAATTAATGATTATCAGTTAATAAAAGAACATGATAAGATTTGTGTTTGTATTTCTGGAGGAAAAGATTCTTTTTTGATGGCAAAATGTTTTCAAGAAATTAAAAAGCATGGAAAAATGGTTTTTGATTTAGAATTTGTAGTCATGGATCCAGGATATACAAAAGAGAATTTAAAAAGAATTTATGAAAATGCTCAAATTTTGGGAATATCTATTCAAGTATTTCCGTCTGATATTTTTTCGGTTGTTGATCAAGTTAATTCTGATCATCCTTGTTATTTGTGTGCTAGAATGAGAAGAGGGTATTTATATCAATTTGCGAAAAATTTAGGATGTAACAAAATAGCTTTAGCACATCATTTTGATGATGTTATAGAAACGACTCTTTTATCTATGTTTTATGGTGGAGAAATAAAAACTATGATGCCAAAGCTTTATAGTGATCATTTTGAAGGGGTGGAACTTATTCGGCCCATGTATCTAGTACATGAAGAAAGCATTAAGAAATGGTGTACTTATAATCAATTACAGTTTATTAATTGTGCTTGTCGTTTTACAGAAAAAAATGAAAATTATGAAAATACTAGTAAAAGAAAGGAAATGAAAGAACTTATTTGTTCGTTACGGAGAAATAGTCCTTATATTGTCCAGAATATTTTTAAAAGTGTTGAAAATGTTAATTTAAATTGTGTCATTTCTTATCATAAAGATGGAAAAAGAACTCATTTTTTAGATCAATATGATTCTAAAAATTAGAGTTCTTTTTTGTTCTTTTTTTTATGACACGATTTAAGTAATGTAGTTCTTTTTGTATTTTTTGATATTCTTGGTCAGAATCTAGAAAGATAGAAAACATATTTATTGCTAAAGCTCTTCTTTCTTTTAAATTAGTTAATTGGTTTTTTAAGATTTTGTATAATGTTTTTGTATTAATAACATATTTTAATACTTGAGAGTGCGCTTCTATTTTACGATCTAATTCATCTATGATTGGAAATAATTCTCTTTCTCTCATTTTTCGCATAAATAATAGTTTTTGTAGATGAACTAATAATTCTTCTTCTGTCATTTCTGTTATTTCTTGTTGATATCTTTTGTTGTTTGTTTTCTTTTCCAGATCTTCTTGTTCTAAAATTTTTTGAATTTCAGGATTTAAACTAGGTAGTTCTTCTTTTTTCTGTTGTTTAGGCGTTATTTGAGTGTTTAAAGTTTGTTGTTTTATTGTTTGTGCTGGTGTTATTAC
Organism: uncultured Mycoplasmatota bacterium; assembly: GCA_948469295.1. GTDB lineage: Bacteria > Bacillota_I > Bacilli_A > RF39 > UBA660 > MGBC162267. The sequence continues at coordinate 4,033 of CAOKLK010000048.1, read as the reverse complement.
AGGGAAGAAAGTGTAATAAATTTTGTTTTCGATAGTTTGTTTATCTTGATTTGTTGGATCATCATTTATTTTTAATAATTTTCCTAACTCTTGAATTTTATTTTCTGATAGTTTATTTAAATACAATAAAAGAAATTGTTTTTGAATGGTGCGATTTTGTAAAAAAGCTTGTTTTTTATATAATGTTTCATGATTTGCTTTTGTTTTTAAGTTTGAAAGTTTTTTTAGTAATTGTAGTTTTTGCATTTCTGACAAACCGTAAAGATCGATAATACTTAAGTCAAATAAAGCTGGAAAATCTTCTAATATTTCTCCTTCTGAGTCGTTTTGGAATAAAATTTTTTTTATTTGTTTTTCTGTGAAAAACAATTCATGATTTTTTATCATAAAAATCCCCTTTTCTTTTTGATGTTTGTTATTATAGCACTATTTTTAGAAAATGGAAGCTTTTTTTGATTTTTCACATATTTTTTTCTTTGGCATAGGTTATCTATAGGTATATGTTTAGGGGGTTTTTACATGGTTCTTACCGATCTAAAAATTCAGGAAAGTGCTTATATTTCTAAGATTCTTTTGGATAATGATATGAAAAGAAGGTTATATGATTTGGGTTTTTTTAAAGGTACTAGAATAGAATGTGTTTTGGAGAGTCCTTTTAAAAGTCCTATTTTATATCGAGTAGGGGGAGCGTTTTTAGCTCTTCGTAGAGATATGGCAGAAAGGATTGAAATTAGTTATGAAGAGTAAAAAGGTTGCTTTGATAGGTAATCCAAATGTTGGAAAATCTACTGTTTTTAATGCATTGACAGGGCTTCATCAGCATACTGGGAATTGGCCTGGAAAAACTGTGGAAAATGCTTTTGGAGAGTGTGAATGGAAAGGTGTATCTTTGACCATTTATGATTTACCTGGAACTTATTCTTTGATTCATCATTCTTTAGAGGAAAAAGTCGCAAGTGATTTTATTTGTTTTGAAGAATATGATGTTGCTATTGTTGTTTGTGATGCTGTATGTTTGGAACGTAGTTTGAATTTGGTTTTACAAACTATGGAAATTTTATCGAATGTAGTAGTTTGTGTTAATTTGATGGATGAAGCTAAAAAGAAAGAAATTTCTATTGATTTATGTGAATTAGAAAAAATTTTGGGAGTTCCAGTAATTGGAACTAGTGCAAGGAGTAGGGAAGGGTTGGATGAATTATTTAATGCAGTTATTCAAGTTGCTAATGATTCATATTATTCTTTTTCTTATCCGAAATATTTAGAGGATTGTATTTCAATTTTATCTTCTGATTTTCCAAAAATTCGTTATAATCCTAGATGGATTGCACTTCAAATCATGAAAGGTGATGAGATATTTCAAAAAGTACCAGAAGTTAAAACAGAAAAAGTAGAAAGATTTTTAAAATTTTCTCGAAAAGTTTATAAAGAAGAGGATATTGTAGGTGCAATTTTAATGGAGTCTAGAAGAATATCTTCTTTGGTTGTTACTTTTCATAAGCAAAATTATAATGAAACAATGAAAAAATGGGATCGAATTTTAACTAATAAATTAACAGGAATCCCAATAATGCTTTGTATGCTTTTTGGAATTTTATGGCTTACGATTCATTTTTCAAATATTCCTAGTAGTTTTTTGTTTGATTGTTTTCATTTTTTTGAATTGAAGTTATTTGATTTGTTTCATTTCTTGGCAATTCCTTCTTTTCTCACCGATTTATTACTTTCTGGAGTTTATCGAACGGTTACTTGGGTAGTTTCGGTGATGCTTCCTCCCATGGCTATTTTTTTTCCACTTTTTACTTTATTAGAGGATTTAGGAATATTACCAAGAATAGCTTTTAATTTAGATTATCCATTTATGAAATGTCATGCTTGTGGAAAGCAATCTCTTACTATGTGTATGGGACTTGGTTGTAATGCTGTTGGAGTGTTAGGTGCAAGAATTATCGATTCAAAGCGAGAGCGAATTTTAGCAATTTTGACCAATTCTTTTATGCCTTGTAATGGACGTTTCCCGGCGATTATTTCTATGATAACTATGTTTGTAATTGGTTTTTCGAATAGTTTTTTGGGAAGTATTATGAGTGCTTTTACATTAACTATGATAATTTTACTTGGAATTTTGATGACATTTTTGGTTTCTTATCTTTTATCTAAAACTATTTTGAAAGGGTATCCTTCTAGTTTTACATTAGAACTTCCTCCTTATCGAAAACCTCAAATTGGAAGTGTTATTGTTCGTTCTATTTTTGATCGTACTTTGTTTGTTCTTGGAAGGGCAATTAGTGTTGCAGCTCCAGCTGGACTGATCATATATTTGTTTGCAAATGTTCCTGTTTTTGGAAGCAATATGATAACTATTTTATCCAATTTTTTGAATCCTTTTGGTTTGTTTGTTGGTTTGGATGGAATGATTCTTCTAGCTTTTTTGTTAGGATTTCCAGCTAATGAAATTGTAATTCCTATTTTAATGCTTGGATACTTATCTTTGGGTAGTATGACTGAAATGAATGATTTGGTAGTGATGAAAGATGTTTTAGTAAGTCATGGATGGACTTTTCTTACTGCAATTAATTTTATTCTTTTATGTTTATTCCATTTTCCTTGTTCAACTACAATTTTGACCATCAAAAAAGAATTACGAAGTTGGAAATGGGCAGCATTGGCATTTTGGTTGCCAACAATAATTGGACTTTTTCTATGTTTCTTGACTACAATAATTTTTCGTTTTTAATTTAAAATATTTTGTGTTATAATTTTTTTTAGGTGATGAGTTTATGAATTTAAAAAGCATTTTACAAGGCTTCTTTGTAGTTTTATTAACTTTTTGTTTGGTTGGTTGTTCTTCTAATGAAGTAGAACAAAAGCCAGATGAAGATGTAGTACAAGGAAATTGTAAAGTAGAAGATTGTATTAAACAAGTTGAGGTTAGTAATACCGTTGAAGACATTAATAAAGTGATTGGAATTGACGCGGAAAAAAGTGAATATTCTGAAGAATATAAATGGAAGTTGAATGAGAAAGAAAGTATTGTTTTAAAAGTTTATGATTCTGGTAATATTATTCAAGCGACAATTGATAAAAAATCTATTATGAATGAAGACGTTGATTTTTCAAATTTTAATGATTTGAAGAAAAAATTAGAGAGTGGAACTTCTTTTACTTATGAAGAGTTAGTAGCTAATTTTAATGGAGTAGAGGGAGTAATAGCAGGAAAAACGAGTACTTCTAACCGTTATATTTGGGTTGATAGTATGGAACGTGTTTTTAGTGCAACTATTAATCTTACTACTAAAAAGTGTAGTATCATTAGTTTAAAATAATATAAGAAAATGTCATAGGTTAATTTCTATGACATTTTTTTCTTATTCTTATCATATCTTTTCTTTTTTCTTTTTGGAATATTACATTTTAGAATTAAGCAAAATAGATGTGGAAACATAAATCTTATAAATGTAAGTTTATCTAAGGTGATGGGAAAAGGTCTTGTAAAACACATATAGATAGAACAATTTATATAATTACACATTTGTGCAATTATTTTTCTAATTTTGTGACCGTGATTTAATTTGTAGTTTTTTGGTGTACAGAATTCAAAACAAACCGTGTTATCACAAACTACTATTTTACTTTTAGCATATCCTGCTTTTAATAAACCTTTTACAAAAGCATCTTTCATTTCGCAATTTGGAAAACAAATACAAGATTTTAGTTGTAAATTTTTGGGTTTAGAGAATATTCCTATGTCAAATCCTGTTAACCACCAACTTGTATCTTTTCTTTTCAATAGAATACATTTTTTGGATAAAATGTAGCTCATTTCTAAACGTTCTTTATCTGTTGCACTTCGATAGTAATTGATTGGTAAGTTACAGTTTTTATCTCGAATATAAATTCCTATTTCAGCACCAGTTGTAATTCCATATTGTCCTTTCCAAAATTCTATTCGATATTCTTTGTTATTGTAGAAAAAATAAATTGGTTCACAATCCATTACAATGTTAAAAAGAAATTATTCTAAGTCAAAAAG
>CAOKLK010000047.1 GCA_948469295.1 uncultured Mycoplasmatota bacterium | reverse complement strand
AAATGCTTCCCTTTTTCATTTTAATAGAAATCAAATCATCTGGATGTACTTCTTCACTTGATGTAATCACTTTATCTTCCATTTTCACAATAGAATATCCTTTTTCCAATATATTCAAAGGATTCACTAACTTTACTGTATTTGTAATATTTGATAATTCATAACTTTTTTTCTCCAAAATTTGTTTCATTAAATAACTTCCTTGTTTCTGAAACGAAAGGATCATATTTTCTTTATTTCGATATATCATCAATGGATCTTTCAAAACATAAGAAGAAACTAATTTTGAAAAAATATTCTGTTGATCTGCTAAATATTGCTTCATCAATTGATTCAGCTTTTCATTAACAAAATCCAGTTTTTGAACCTTAACATCCAAAAGAGTACCAGGATTTTTCAAAAGATAAGAACTCCGACACGTTTCTAAATGTTTATTAGATATTTCCAATTTCTTTTGAATCAAATGATTCAAATTCACTTTAAAATGTGATAGTAACCGAACAACTTCTTGCATTGTTGGAACTGCCATTTCTGCTGCTCCTGTAGGAGTCGGTGCTCGAAGATCAGCTACAAAATCCGAAATAGTATAATCAATTTCATGTCCAACTGCACTTATAACTGGAACTTTCGAAGCAAAAATAGCTCGAGCTACAATTTCTTCATTAAACGCCCATAAATCTTCGATACTTCCTCCTCCACGTCCTACAATAAGAACATCCAAATCATACTCCTGTGCCTTATTAATTTGTTTTACAATATCACTTGCTGCACCCTTTCCTTGAACCAATGCCGGAAACAAAATCGTCTCTACAATAGGATATCTTCGTTTAATCGTACTTAAAATATCCTTAATCGCAGCTCCAGTAGAAGCTGTCACAATTCCAATACGAGAAGGATATTTTGGAATTTCCTTTTTATGCGATCCATCAAAAAGCCCTTCTTTTTGCAATCTATTTTTCAATTCTTCATATAGCACATAAAGATTTCCTAATCCATCTTCTTCCATTTTATCTACATAAACTTGATAAGTTCCTTGAGATGGATAACTGGAAACTCTTCCCTCTACCAAAACTTTTTTACCATCTTCTGGAGTAAACTTCAAATCAATCGTTTTATTTCGAAACATAATTGCACTAATTCTAGATTCTTCATCTTTCAAAGTAAAATATAAATGACCACTCATATGATTTTTAAAATTAGAAATTTCTCCTTTTAAATAAACCTTATGAAGAAAAGAATTATCATCCAAAAGCAATTTAATATAATTATTTAAAGCACTAACTTTAATGTAATTTTTTTCCATCCATGTCTCCTTTCTTCATTTTATTCTTTGATCATCTTGTCTAATACCGCATTAATCATTTTTCTTACAGATTCATCACTATACTTCTTAGCAAGCTCCACTGCTTCATTAATAATAACAATCGGAGGAGTATCTGTATATAAATATTCAAAAATACCGATTCTTAAAATAGCAGCACCAGTACGATCTAAACGATCAATAGTCCAATCTTTCACATAAAAATTGGCTTTTTCATCTATTTCCGTTTGATGTTCTAAAACTCCATAAACAATTTCTTTCACAAATTCATTTTCTATCAATAAATTTTCTTCCATAATTTCATCCACCGAATACGGTGTATTTAAACTTTTTCTTAAATCAATTTGATATAAAATAATCATACATTTTTCTCTTAATTCACTACGAGATGAAGCCATTGTAATCACCACATTCATTATAACAAAAACAGAAGATGAGAGCAAGATCCAGAATGTTCCGAAAACACATTGAAATCAATAAATGATTCTAAAAAAAGTCTTAATATTCTAAGACTCATTTTATATTTTTTAGTTCAAACAAAAGATTCAATGCATCCATCGGAGTCAGGTGGAAAGGATCTATTTCCTTCAAGCGTTCTTCCAAAGCACTACATTTATTTTCTGCTTCAAAACTCATCATTAATTGAATGTTATCATCATCCAATGATTTCTTTTTCTTCTTGCCATCGCTCTCATAAAATTTCAAAATCTCCTCCGCCCGTTTTAAAAGTTCTTCTGGCATGCCAGCTAACTTTGCTACATGAATTCCATAACTTTTATCTACTGCACCATTTTTAATTTTATGAAGAAAAGTAATCGTACCATCTTCTTCTTTTGCACTGACATGAACATTTTTAATCGTTGTCATTTGACGTTCTAAACTAGTAAGTTCATGATAGTGGGTAGAAAATAAAGTTTTACAACGAATATTTTTATTAATATATTCTAATATAGATTGTGCCAAACTCATTCCATCAAAAGTAGCAGTTCCTCGTCCCAATTCATCAAACAAAATCAAACTATCCTCAGTAGCATTACAAATCGCATTTCTTGCTTCTTTCATTTCTACCATAAACGTAGATTCCCCACTAACCAAATCATCGCTGGCACCTATTCTCGTAAAAATTTTATCAATAATCGGTAAATTAGCAAAATTAGCTGGAACAAACGATCCCATTTGAGCTAAAATCACAATAATTGCCAACTGACGCATATAAGTACTTTTACCACTCATATTTGGACCCGTAATCAAAAGAGTATGAATACTTCCATCCATAATACAATCGTTACTAACATAAGCCATATTACTAACCTTTTCTACAACTGGATGTCTTCCTTCTTTGATATCAATTTTATGTTCCAAATTTAATGTCGGACGCACAAAATGATATTCATCCGAAACCACAGACAAAGACACTAAAGCATCCAATTCACTTAATACTTCAGCAGTGTTCAAAAGCGATAACAACCGATCCTTAATATAATTCTTCACTTCCAAAAACAATTGATATTCCAATTGAATAATTTTTTCTTCTGCATTTAAAATAAGAGCTTCCTTTTCCTTTAATTCTGGACTAATATATCGTTCACAATTCGTAAGAGTTTGTCGTCTTTCCCAATGTAACTCTTCCTTCACATTTGCAATTTGTCCCTTACTTACCTCAATATAATAACCAAAAACTTTATTATATCCAACTTTTAAATTTTTAATTCCTGTCGTTTCTTTAATTTCTGATTCAAAAGAAGCCAAAAAATCCTTTCCCCCGCTTCGAATACTTTTTAGTTCATCCAGTTCTTCATGATATCCACTTTTAATCAAAAAGCCTTCTTTTAAAGTAACCGGAGGATTTTCATAAATTGCTCGATCCAACAAATCCAAAATATCTTCATGCAAAGAAATATCATAAGAAAAATGCAATTCTTCTAAAATCTCACGAATATCTGGCAAAACAGCTAAACTATTTTTTAATTGAAGCAAATCTCGGGCATTTAAATTTCCACAAGTAAGCTTTCCACAAATTCGTTCAATATCATAAATTTCATACAAATCATTTCGAAGTCGATCCTTTAAAATAAACTCATTATTAAAAATTTCAATCTTATCATAACGATCTTCAATCATTGATTTATCTTTTAAAGGATTCATCAGCCACTGTTTTAATTTACGACTTCCCATACTAGTTTTACACTTATCAATTAACCAGATCAAAGAAAACGTTCGTTCCTTCAAACGTAAAGTTTCAACTAGTTCTAAATTTCTTACAGTATGAACATCCATTTCTAAATAACTATCCAAATACAAAATTTCAACTGGTTTCATATGAGATAAATCCTTCAATTGCTTTACTACCAAATAATAAAGCAAATGCTTAATGCAATAAACAAAACGTTCATCCGTAATATTTTCATATAAAATTCCATATTGATCTTCTAACAATTCACTCGAAATAGAAACTTCAATCCCATAATTTCCTTTTAACGTCCCAATCAGTTCAATATCCATATTATCAACGAGTACTACTTCCAAAACTCCTAAATTCAATATTTCACTTACCAATTTATCTTTCAAATGAGGCAAAGAAATGACAGAAATAGAACCAGTAGAAATATCCGCATAACAAAGAACATAAGAAAAATTATAATCAACAACACTGGCAATATAATGATTATCATGAACAGACAAAGATTCCGAATCCACAACAGTTCCTTTACTAACCACTTGTACAACACCACGTTTTACCATACCTTTTGCAGTTGTAGAATCCTCTAACTGCTCACAAACAGCAACTTTATATCCTTTACTAACTAATCTTTCAATATATGGATTAACCGAATGAAAAGGAACTCCACACATGGGAACACGTTCACTTAAACCAGCATTTTTCCCAGTTAAAGTAAGTTCTAATTCTCTACTAGCAAGTTCTCCATCTTCAAAAAACAACTCATAAAAATCCCCTACACGATAAAACAACAATTCATTAGGATACTCATCCTTAATTTCCATGTATTGTTGCATCATTGGACTTAAACTTTCACGATTAACTTCATTACGTTTCATACTACCACCACCAAGTAATGTATTACCATTATACCAAAAATAGGTAAAAAAAAAAGATAATTTCAAAGAAGCAAAATAGATAAAGACTATAATTTTCAATACATCGCTCTCACATTATCTTAAATGAATAGTTTTTAATAAAAATTATTTTATACTTCTACTACAACATTCAAATCTGCATTTTTATTTAATACCCAAGCTTTTGTTGCTTCTGTTCTTACTTTTATAATTGTGGTACTTGGAATACCCCAAAAAATACCAGAGAAATAATTTACTTTTGTTGTATCAAATAATCCTAAATTCAAATTTTCGAGATTAGTACAATTAGAAAACATGTCTCTCATACTTGTTACATTACTCGTATCAAATCCACTTATATCTAAAATTGTCAAACTGCTACAGTATAAAAACATTTCTTCCATAGTGGTCACATTACTGGTATCAAAACTATTTAAATCTATACTTATTAAATTGCCACATCTAGAAAACATTGCTCTCATACTTGTTACTTTACTTGTATCAAATCCACTTAAATTTATGCTTATTAAACTACTACAATTAGAAAACATAAATCGCATAGTGGTCACATTACCTGTATCAAAATCACTTAAATCTAAACTAGTTAAAGAAGAACATCCATAAAACATTGTACTCATATTGGTTACATTATTCGTATTAAAACCACTTACATTTAAACTGGTTAATTTTATACAGTTAGAAAACATATCCTGCATATTTGTTACATTACTCGTATTAAATCCACTTAAATCTAAACTGGTTAATTTTGTACAGCTGCAAAACATATAACTCATATTGGTTACATTACTGGTATCCAAGTACTCTAATCCTTCTATTCTTTCTAACTTCGAATAATTATAAAACAAACCCATACTATTAGAATTAGCAATAATCCCACCTTCTGATTGAATATATAAAATATAAGTGTCGGAATTTTCATTGGGTATCAAATAACTCATGACACTTCCATCTTGATTTTCAGATACATCAAAAGTATGTTCTGCATCTTCATGAACTCTTAATTCATTCTCAAATACTAATTCTGTTACTTTCTTTTTATAATCCCAAAAAGCTCCAGATGTACCCCAAGATCCTTCATCGAAATTTGGAGTCATTAAAGTTCCTCTTTTATCTTGATAATAACTTGTAATCACACTAATCTTTCCATTATATGTAGCATTCATACTATCTGCCATATCAGCTGTGACTTCTCCATGCATCCAAATTCTTAATGAAAATTCTTTCTCTTCTTTTGGTCCTAATTCTCCAACTAATAATTGATAAGCATTCACTGCTCCTTCTATTGTTGGTTCTGTATTTAAACTACTTTCTAATTTACTAGTAATCTTTGATACATTACTTTCCATTAAATTTGCTTTTAAATATTGATCGGGTAATTTCTTTCCACTTGGTGCTAAGGTTTCTAAATTAATTTGAT
>CAOKLK010000046.1 GCA_948469295.1 uncultured Mycoplasmatota bacterium | reverse complement strand
CGGAGAAGTCATTCCACAATTAAAAGGAAAATTAGATGGAGTTGCATATCGAGTTCCAGTTAGTGATGGATCCATGATTGAAGTAACATTAGAATTAAAACGAAATACCACCGAAGAAGAAATCAATAAAATAATAGAACAAAATCAAAATGAAACCTTAAAAATAACTTATGAACCAATTGTATCAAGTGATATCATTGGAAAAAAAGTAGGTGCCTTAGTAGATGGATTACTAACAAAAGTTTTAGAAGTTGAAAACAAACAACTAGTAAAAATAGTTGCATGGTACGATAATGAACTTGGATATACTTCTCAGATGATGAGAACCGCCAAAAAATTATGTTTATAAAAATGCTCACCAAAAAGTGAGCATTTTATTTTCAATAGAAAAGTTGAAATAAGATAACAGTAAAAAATGGAAAAAAGTAAATAATTCTTAAATTTAAAACATTATTAAAATTGTACTCCATTCCAAGATTCATGAGTTGGATGATTCGCTGGACAACTATCAAACATGTCTCTAATAGCTGCTCCTTCTTTATAAACAAAATTTTCTCCATACACTATATTCGTTAAATTGGTACAAAAAGTAAACATAAAACTCATATCAGTTACTTGACTTGTATTAAAGTGACTAATATCTAAGTTGGTTAAAGAGTAACATCCACTAAACATTGCTCTCATATCTGTTACATTACCTGTATCAAAACTACTAATATCCAAACTTATTAATTTTTCACACCCATCAAACATCTCACTCATATCTGTAACATTACTGGTATCAAAGTGACTAACATTTAAATTAGATAAAGAAGAACAGCTAGTAAACATTTGGTACATATTCGTGACCTTACTAGTGTCAAAACTACTAACATCTAAGTTAGTTAAAGAGGAACAATCATAAAACATACTCCTCATATTTATTACATTACTCGTATCAAAACTACTAACATCTAAGTTGGTTAAAGATTGACAACACTCAAATATTTGAGACATATCTATTACGTTACTGGTATCAAAATTACTTAAATCTAAGTTGGTTAAAGAGAAACAGTTTTGAAACATTTGAGACATATTCGTGACTTTACTAGTATTAAAACTACTCACATTCAAGTTGATTAAAGAGGAACATTCATCAAACATACGGTACATATCTATTACGTTCCTAGTATCAAAATTACTTAAATCTAAGTTGGTTAAAGAAAAACAATTAAGAAACATTTGAGACATATTTGTGACTTTACTCGTATCAAAATGACTGACATCTATGTTAGTTAATGAGGAACAATCATAAAATATCCTCTTCATATTTGTTACATGACTGGTATCAAAATTACTTAAATCTAAGCTGGTTAAAGAGGAACAACCATCAAACATACTGTACATAGTAATTACTTGATTTGTATCAAAATATTCCAAACCTTCTATACTTTCTAACTTTGAAAAATGATAGAACAAACATGAACTATTTGGATTTGCCTTAATTCCACCTTCTGATTGCATGTATAAGGTATAAGTTTCGTTATCTTCATTTGTTACTATATATCCCATTACACTTCCATCTTGACTAGATGATAAATCTAAAATAATTTCCGTTTCTTTTGGATTCATTTTATCTTCCATTACTACTTTTGTGATATTACTTTTATAAGGTACTAGCTCAGGAATTCCTTGATATGTAGTAGTTGGTTTCAAAATACCTCTGTTATCTTGATAATAACTAGCAATTACACTTACCTTTCCTTGATAACTTGCATCCATACTATCTTCCATTTCTGAGGTGACATTTTCATGCATCCAGATTCTTAAATTATATTCTTTTGTTTCATTTGGATTTAATATTCCTTCATATAATTTATATGCAGAAATCGCTCCTTCAATGGTTGGATCAGTATTTAATTTTGGATTCAATTCTTTATCTAACTTTGTAGTAATTTTTTGAACATTACCTTCCTTTAAATTAGCTTTTAAATATTGATCTGGTAATTTCTTTCCACTTACTTCCAAAGATTCTAAATTGATTTGATATCTAGCACTGGTATTACACACATTTTGAATCGTAAAAGTATAAGGTATATTTTGAAGACCTTCATCATCTAAAACTGGAAAAGTTTGTTCTAATTGAATTGCATTTCGATCCGTAAATTCTATTTTAAAGCAACTACTATCTACAATATTACTTTCGGTTTGAAAAAAAGTTTTCGTCCAATAAGCATAACTAATTCCAATTACTAACAATAAAACCAAACTGGTACTTCCAAATATTATAATCTTTTTCTTATCCATACCCATCACACCTTTTAGAATACCCAAGTTTTCCAAAATTATTTACTTAGTCTCTTATAACACTAACTCTAGCATATTTTTCCTAAACATGAAATAATTTTTTTTATGTCTCAGCAAATTATTGCTAAAATATTTAAAATTTGGTTATAATAATAAAGAGATGATAATATGAAAAAGTGTTTACAAAATATAGACGTGAAAAACAAAAGAGTAATTTTACGTGTCGATTATAATGTTCCTATTCAAAATGGAAAAATTTTAGATGATACAAAAATAAGAGAAACTTTAGAAACCATTTTATATTTAATGGAAGAAAATTGTCGAATCATTATATTAAGTCATTTAGGAAAAATAAAAAAAGAAGAAGATAAATATCGTTATAGTTTAAAACCTGTAGCAGATCATTTAAAAATCCTCTTAAATACAGAAGTCTATTTTACAAAAGATATTTTATCCAACGACTTAAACCAAAGAGTAGATGAATTAAAACCAAAAGAAATATTAATGTTAGAAAATACCCGATTTGCCGATTTTCCTACTCGTTTAGAAAGTACTTGTGATCCCCAATTATCCAATGCATGGGCTAGTCTTGGAGATGTTTTTATTAATGATGCTTTTGGAACAGCTCATCGTAAACATGCTTCAAATTATGGAATCGCCAAACGCTTACCAAATGCCATTGGATTTCTAGTCCAAAAAGAATTAAATGCTTTAGATGAATTAATCGGAAATCCCAAGAAACCATTTATTGTCGTGATGGGTGGAGCAAAAATAGATGATAAAATAGAATTAATAGAAAACCTAATTTCAAAATGTGATTATTTATTATTTGGAGGAGGAATTGCCAATACCTGTTTAAAAGCCTTAGACTTTAACATTGGCCAAAGTCTTGCCAGCATCGACTATAAAACCATAAGTAGAATTAGTAAAATTATGTTAGAAAATAAAGAAAAAATTATGTTACCATTAGATGCTGTTGTAGGAAGTACTTACGATGAAAATTATGTAAAATACAAACGAATTGATAAAATAGATGATAATGATATTATCTTAGATATCGGAATAAAAACGTTAGAAAAATACAAAACCGTCATAGAAAAAGCGAATACTATTTTTATAAACGGAACGCTAGGTTTTTATGAAAACATCAAATTCGCAAATGGAACCAAAGAATTTTTTAACATCGTCACCCAATCAAAAGCCATTACCGTAGTTGGAGGTGGAGATGCAGCATCCAGTGCTAAAAATTTAGGATATGCTGATCGAATCACATATATCTCTAGCGGTGGGGGAGCAACCTTAGAATATATAGGAACTGGAAAACTAATTGCTTTAGATGCGATGGAAGAGGAGGAAGAAATTGAAACTCTTGATTTGTAATTGGAAAGAAAATAAAACCTTAAAAGAAGCAATTCATTATAAAAAATCCATCGAAAACTGTAACTACAAAAATACAAAATTAATTATTTGTCCTCAGTATCCATTAATTCCTGTCATGCATTCTCCAAAATATTTTTTGGGTGCACAAGATGTAAGTGAATGCAAAAATGGAAACTATACAGGTGAAGTGAGTGCAGAATGCTTAAAAAGTTTAGATGTTCAATACGTCATAATTGGTCATTACGAAAGAGATTTATATTTTTTAGAAAATGAAGAAAAACAAAGAAAAAAAATTCAAAATGCTTTAGAACAAAATCTTAAAATAATTTTGCCTGTCGGAGAAACTTTAATGGAATACCAACTGGGAAAAACAAAAGAAGTAATTGAACAAAAACTAAAAACTCTTCTGTTAGAAATACCAGTATCTCAAAGGACCAATGTGATGATTGCTTATGAACCAATCTGGCGTGTTGGAAAAAATTTACCACTAAACAAAAAAGAAGTATTTGATACCATAATTAGCATCAAACAATGGCTTTATAACAATAACTTTCCCAATAATCCAGTATTATATGGCGGAGGCTTAACCTTAGAAGATATGCAAAAATTAGGAGAAATTGATGGATTCTTACTAGGAAATTTGTCGTTGGATGCCGAAAAAATGTGTCAAATTTTAGAAAACTTTCAAAATTCGACAAACATTTACAAAACTTGACGATATATAACAAAACATTTTCTAGTATTTTGTCTAGACCTTTTATATAATGGACTTGCGTGCAGTAAATAAATATAAAAGGAGAACAAAATGAAAACAAACATTAATATTCTTTTGATGGATGACAACGAAAACTTAATCAAAAGAATAAAAGATTATTTTAAAGGACACGCAGTAATAAATGTTGCCTATGAAGTGACAGATGGAAACAAAGCAGTAGAAGTAATAAAAAAACATCAAAATAATATTGATCTAATTATTATGGATTTATTATTAACTGGTAAAGATGGAATTGAAATCTTAGAAGAATTAAAAAATTTAGGAATTGAAAAACATACAATCATTTTATCTGGTTGTAAAAAAGAGTATTCCATCCGAATGGCTAGTTTATATAATATAGATTATTACATGTTAAAACCGTTTAACATTGAATCATTAGAAAAAAGAATAATGGAAATAGGAAAAGGAGAAACCATCGAAGTTGCAAATAAAGAAGACAATGGAATTCAAATTGCCATCACAAAACTATTACATTCCCTTGGAGTACCTTCTCATATTAAAGGTTATCAATATATAAGAGAAAGTATTTATATGATGTATAACGCCAAAGATATGCTTGGAGGAATTACTAAAGAAATATATCCAGAAATAGCAATGCGTTATGATACTACATCATCAAGAGTAGAAAGAGCCATTCGTCATGCCATCGAAGTAAGTTGGACCAGAGGAGACTATGACTTAATGGAAGAAATTTTTGGTCACAGTGTAGATTATGATCGTGCCAAACCAACAAATTCCGAATTTATTGCAACCTTAGCAGATCGTTTAAAAATAGATCAAAGCCTAGTAATTGCTTAAGCAGTCCCAAAAAAGGATTGCTTTTTTTAAAAAATGAAAAAAATATGCTAAAATATGGTAAGGTGAGTTGTATGAAAAAAATTCTAACAATAATTTTAGACGGATATGGTTATCGAGAAGAAGAACATGGAAATGCAATTAAACTAGCCCATCCCGAAAACTTTGAAACCCTTTGGAGAAAATATCCTCATGCATTATTAGATGCCTCAGAAGAAAAAATAGGATTAGAAAAAGGACAATTTGGAAATAGTGAAGTTGGACATTTAACCATTGGAGCAGGAAGAAAAATTAAACAACCAATAGAACAAATGAAAGAATACTTAACAGAAAAAATGGATACGGATGAAAAATATATAGAAATGATTGATAAAATCGTTGAAGAAAACAAAAAAGTTCATTTAATGGGTTTATATAGTAATGGAAAAGTACATTCTGACTTAGACTTAATTATAAAAATGTATCACAAATTAATTGAAAAAGGTATAAAAAAAATATACTTTCATATCATTACCGATGGAAGAGACACCAAACCAACCATTTCCAAAACATTTATCAAAGAAATAGAAGCTGAAATAGAAAAAACCGGAATTGGTAAAATTGCGACAATTTGTGGCAGATATTATGCAATGGATCGAGACAACAAATGGGAAAGAACACAAAAATATT
>CAOKLK010000045.1 GCA_948469295.1 uncultured Mycoplasmatota bacterium | reverse complement strand
CATGAAGATGCAGTACATACTTTTGATGTATCGGAAACTCAAGATGGAAGTGTTATGAGTTATTTAGTATCAAATGAAGACATCGAGACTTATACATTATATATGCAATCCGAAGGAGGAATTAAGGCAAATCCAAATAGTATTTTTTTGTTTGCAAACTTTACTTCTTTAAAAGAAATAGAAAATCTTCATTTTTTAGATACAAGTAAAGTTACTGATTTGAGTGGAATGTTTTCTTTTTGTTCCTCATTAACCAACTTAGATTTAAGTAGTTTTGATACCAGTAATGTAACAGGTATGAATAGTATGTTTTATAATTGTTCTTCTTTAGCTAACTTAAATGTTAGTAGTTTTGTTACAAATTATGTAACAAGTATGTATGGAATGTTTCAAAACTGCAGTAATTTAATAGATTTAGATGTAAGCAATTTTGATACAAAAAATGTAAGAGTTATGGATTTTATGTTTTCTGGTTGTGAGAGGCTTGAACATTTGAATTTAGGTTTATTTGCTTCTTTACGCATAAATGCTTCTCGGAATGTTTTTGATAGTGTTCCAAATACAGCAATTGTAAAAGTGCTTAGTGAAGATACGAAAAATTGGGTATTAAGTCAAAATGCAGATTTAAATGTTGTAGTAGAAGTATAAATTATTTTTCTTTTGGTTAATATTAGTTTAGAGAAAATTTTTTATTCATTATTTGTTTCAATTTTTCCAAAACGAGCATAAATATTTATGCTTTTTTTTGTTCCATTTTCAAAATTAAAAACATTATTTTCTTCGTCATACCATCCCATAAATAAGTAGCCATCTTTTTCTGGTTTTTCAATGTCTGTGATTGGACGATCTTTTTTTATTTTAATAGATTTATAAAGATTATTATCTACATAGAGATTTAGTGTACATGTATTACTTTGATAAATAAATACAATTCCTAGTATTAAGAAAATAGTTGTTATTATTATTAAAATATAATGTGTCTTTTTTTTCATAGAATTCCCATCCTTTTTTTGAATTATAACATGGTTGTTCTTTTTTCGACAAGAAGATGTGATATTCTTTTTTTAGGTGATATCGTGAAAGTAAAGTGTTTTGATGAATCTCATGAGAAAGATTTGGAAGAAAAAATAAATGGTTTTCTTTCTTCTTTCAATGGTGATATAATTGATATTAAGTATGCAGTTTCTGCAACAATATTTGGAGAAGAGCAGATTTATTGTTTTTCCGCTTTGGTAATATATAATAGTAAAGAATGAGTGATTTTATGAAGAAGAGTTCTTTTGTTGAAGGAACGATTATTGCAACATTATCTATTGTAATAGTAAAAATTTTAGGAATGTTATATGTCATTCCATTTTATGCTATGATTGGGGTTCAAGGTGCTGCACTTTATGCTTATGCTTATAATATTTATGTTATTTTTTTAGATATATCTTCAGCTGGATTACCCATTGCAATTAGTAAGGTCATAAATGAGTTTAATACGCTTGGAAAGATGGATGCTAAAATACGTGCTTATCGGTTGGGAAAACATTTGATATCCTTTATTTCGGTGGTTGTTTTTCTTTTGTTATTTTTTAATGCTTCTTTGATCGCACAAGTAATTTTAGGAGATTTAAGTGGAGGAAATACGATAGAGGATGTAACTTTTGTAATTCGGTGTGTTTCTTTTGCTATTTTGGTCATTCCTTATTTAAGTGTTTCGAAAGGGTATTTGCAAGGACATAATATTGTTCGAGAATCTAGTAAAAGTCAGTTGATTGAACAAATTGTCCGTATTTTGTTTGTTCTTGGAGGAAGTTATCTTTTTTTGAATGTCTTTCATCTTTCCTTAACAAGTGCTGTTGGAATTTCTGTTTTTGGAGCTTTTGCGGGAGGAATTTCTGCAACTTTGTATATTCTTTGTAAGATTCGAAAGAATAAAAAGGAACTTGGTTTTGTTGAAACTTATGAGAAAGATGACATTTCTAATAAAGCAATTTTAAAGAAAATAGTGATGTATGCCATTCCATTTATTGTGATTGATATTGCTATTTCTATTTATAATTTTATTGATATGGTTTTTATTTTACGAATGCTTGATTATTTTGGATTTGATGCAACGAATGTTGAATTTATTACAACTACAATTACTACTTGGTCTTCTAAGATTTCGATGATTGTTTCTTCGATTGCGGCAGGAATGAGTGTTAGTTTGATTCCAAATATTGTAGAAGCATATACCTTGAAAAAATGGAAAACTGTTAATTTTAAGTTTAATAAAGCTTTGCAAATTATTTTAGTAGTTTGTTTTCCAATGGTAGTAGGATTATCTTTGCTTAGTAAACCAGTATGGAGTATTTTTTATGGTTATAATGAATTAGGAGCATTTATTTTTTCATTGTTTATATTTATTACTTTATTTTTTAATTTATATATGGTTACTTCTTCTACTTTGCAAAGTTTAAATAAGTTTAAAGCGGTTTATTTTTCTTCTTTGTTTGGATTTTTCTTAAACGGATTTTTAGATATTCCTTTGATGTTTTTGTTTCATCATTTTGGGCTTCCACCTTATATCGGAGCTGGTGTTGCTACTATACTTGGATATTCTTCTAGTATTCTTTTAGCTCTTCGTATTTTGAAAAAGGATCATGATCTTTCTTATACTTCTGTTTTCCAAATGTTAAAGAAACTTATGATTCCTTTATGTTTGATGATTTTGGCTGTAGTTTTTTTGAAAATGTTGCTTCCAATTTCTTATGATAGTAAATTTTCTTGTATCATATATGTCGGAATTATTTCTATTGTTGGTGCAGTTGTTTATTTATTTATTAGTTATAAAATGGGAATTTTACAAGAAGTTTTTGGGAAAGAGTATTTATCGAAAATTATAAAAAAACTTACCTTTGGTAAGATAAGTATTTAAACCATATACATTCCACTTGATGAACTTTCATAGTTTTCCGTAGAATAGTATGTAGATCCTTCTATTTTGTTTAAACGATTTTCTAGTCGATTGATGCTTCTTTCTAATTTTGCCATTCGACTTTCTAGTTCGCTTATGGTAGAATCATTGGTAGTCGAAATTCCATATGGAGTAGGCATTGGAGTATTCATCATGGGTGCTCCAGTATTGGAATAGAAGCTTTGACTTGCTTGTGCTTGTGCAACAGGTGGGACCATCATTGGAACCATTCCTGGTTGTGTGAAAGCCATATTCATGTTTGAACTTTCAAAAAAAGTATTTCGATCTTTTTTCACTTTTGACCTCCCTTATTAACAATATATGCAAATTTTTAGAAAGTAGTGATTGTATGCGTTTAAGAAATGTTAAGAATGCTTCAGAAATTTTAAAAAGTAGTTCTTATTTTATAGAAAATCCTTTGGATTATTATGGGAAGATTTCTTCTTTGTTTTCTAATCAAAATCCTATTCGGTTGGAAATTGGATGTGGAAAAGGAAATTTTTTGATTGGAATGGCAAAAGAATTTCCTAATATTAATTTTATTGGAGTAGAAAAGTATGATAGTGTTTTGGTAAGGGCGATTGAAAAAGCAAATTTGGAACAATTATCTAATTTGAAATTTATTTGTGTGGATGCTAAGAATTTACCACAAATTTTTAATCATGATATTGAAGTGATTTATTTAAATTTTTCAGATCCTTGGCCGAAAAATCGTCATCATGAAAGGAGACTTACCAGTACTACTTTTTTAACTATTTATGATACTCTTTTTGAAGGAAATTGTGAAATTATTCAAAAAACGGATCATCCAGTTTTATTTGAAAGTAGTTTGGTTGATTTTAGTCAAAATGGGTATCTTTTGGATGAGGTTTCTTTGCATCTTCATCAAACAGATTTATTTAATGTGAAAACGGAGTATGAAGAAAAGTTTTCGAATATGGGACAGCCAATATATTATTTAAAAGCAACGAAAAAGAAGATCTGATTGGATTTTTTGAGAATTTCTTCCACTTGTTAACTTTGTATATTTTTGATATAATTTGAAATAAAGTTTGGAGGTAATCTATGAAAAAATGCCTTTTGTTAATTGTGTGTTGCTTTTTTTTAGCAGGTTGCTCTAGTACTTTTGATGAATCTATTGATACACTTTTGAAAAATGGAATTACAAGTAATGTATCTATTACTAATATTTATCGAACAGGATATAAGTATTATCTTCCAAATGGGATGAAAACAATTGATAGTCATGATTATAATGAAGTTATTTATAATGAAAAATATCCTTTTTATCTTTATGTTGATGTCGTAAGTTATTTTCATCGAGTTCGAGTAGATTATGAAGAGAGTGATGCTTTTTATTATTCGAAGGCAATTCAATATCAAGATCATTTTGGCTATTTGCAAGTGAAGCAATTAGAAAATGACAAATATTTTATTGAAATCATGTATAATTATGCTAAAATAGAAGTGATAGTAACAGAAAAGGATATTAAGGGTTCAATTGCATATGCAATTGCAATTTTGGAGTCCGTTACCTACAATGATACTGTTCTGGGGAGTTTGATGGGAGATAATGTTTTAAATTCCAATGAGCTAGAGTATAATATTTTTGAAACTGCAAAATCAGAAAGCAATTATTTGGAAATAGTAGAACAATACGATCAATATAAAAATGAAGATGAAGTACCAGATACGGATTTTATCAAATAAGGAAGGTGCAATCATGGGATTACTAAATAAGTTAAAAGATGTATTATTTGAGGTGGAAGAGGTTGAGATTCCTGCAGAAGAGGAAGAAAAGGTTGTAACGAAAAAGGCTGTAGTTCCCAATAAGGAGTTAGGTAAACGAAAAGATGCTGTGAAAATGACTTTTGATGGGGAAGATGATATTGTTAGTGATCGAGAGCTTTTTAAAGCGGAACCAACATTTAATTTTCCAGTTTTTGATGAAAAAGAATTTGAAGTTGTGAAGAAGGAAGAACCGAAACCTCCTTTGGAACTTGAAGCAACTAAAGAAATAAAAACACGTGTGATGAATCGAAATACGAATTATGATACTTATGAACCAATTGAGAGAAGAACAAAAGTTTTACCAAAGGAACCAATTAAAAAAGAAGTATCACGAGATTATGATTATAAAGAAATTCGAAAGAGTAAGGAAGTTACTCGAAATGAAACACGTAAGTTTACACCTTCTCCAGTAATTTCTCCTGTTTATGGAGTTCTTGATAAAAATTATAAAAAAGAGGATATTGTTTTACGAAATGATGATGTAAAAACGATTGATGTAGATAGTGTACGAAAAAAGGCATTTGGAACACTAGAAGAGGATATTGAAAAAACATTAAGTACTTCTGCTTCTGGATTTTATGAACAAACACGTGAATCAAGAAAAAGTTTAGACGATTTTTTAGTGGAAAGTGCAGAAGAAGTGATACCAGTTTCTAAAAAAGAAGAACCAATTATGGATTTACCTTCATTTAATATAGAAGAACCAGTTAAATTGAAAGAAGAAAAATTGGAAGTGATTGAAGAAGCTCCAAAAAGATCATTTGAAGAAAAATTAGAGGATGAAACCTTAGAAAATGATTTGTTTGATTTGATTGATTCCATGTATGAAACAAGAGAGGATTGTGAAATATCATGAATTTTTGGTTAGAATTTTTACCTATTGTTATTTATATTTTATTGATTATTATTTTACTTGTTGGAATTATTTTAGGACTTCGTTTTATTGTGTTACTTGGAAAAGCCCAACGAGTGATGGATGACATTAAAGAAAAAATGAGATCACTGGATGGATTATTTCATATTATTGATACAGCAACTGATAAAGTTGTATTAGTAACTGATAAAGTTGTTGATGCCATTATGGGATTTATTGCGAAAATCTTTATAAAAGATGACGAACCAAAAGTAATTTCTGGCAAAAAGAAGGAGGGAAAAAGAAAATGAGTAAGAAAAGTGGATTTGGAACTTTAGTAAAAGGTGCAATCCTTGGTGCTGCTCTTGGGGTATTATTTGCACAAAAAAAAGGAAGCGAAACTA
>CAOKLK010000044.1 GCA_948469295.1 uncultured Mycoplasmatota bacterium | reverse complement strand
ATTTGGGAATTTTTAAGGCAAATTGATTTAGCACTTTTCTTTTGATTTGAAAAGCTCCCACTAAAAAAACGATAGATGCTAGGATTAAAGGAATAGATACTAAATAATCATACCATTTTATTTTTTCAGATATTATTCCATTTCCAAGCATAAATATCCCTACTAAAATTCCAAGCATCCCTGTAAACGTCAATCTTATCAATCGTAAATGCATTTCTTTTCCTTTTTCTGTTTGATAATACATTTTTTGACATTCTTGTTTTTCTTCTTTTGATAATCTACTGTATTTATTTTTCATACTTTTCCCTCTTTTGTTATTTTACCATAAATTATATCAGAATTTAATAAAAAGAGATTGAATCAAAAAAAATTTTTTGTTATAATATTTTTGTCATTTAAAATGATGAGAAATGGGCTGTTAGCTCAGCTGGTAGAGCAACTGACTCTTAATCAGTGGGTCTAGGGTTCGAATCCCTAACAGCCCACCATTTGAAAATTTAGCCCTATTTAAAGGGCTTTTATTTTTTTGTATCTTAAATAATTTAAAAATTAGTGTAATTGTGGGACAAAGGTACATTCAATTTTCTCAAGTTGAATATCTACTCTAACAATTAGTGAGATATTTCATTCAATGTAAATTTTGTTATAAAAGTATAGTATATTTTAAGTAATAAGCGTTTATGACATTTTTATTTTTGAAGATATTTACATATACTTTTATAATTTCTTATATTTTGGCTTTCAATAGTAGTAAAACATTTTGCAATTTATAATTATAGTTTATAAATAAAGGCATTTTAACAATAATTAATATTTTTTCCCTATAAAAATATATACTATTAAAAATCAAGAGAACGCATGCAAATTTTAGAATTTGCAAACAAAAATTTATATCTTATATAGGATCTCAATTTTTTTGAGATCTTTTTTTTCAAAGAATTTAAACATTATAAATTTGGTAAACAATCAAGCTATTAAAATTCTTCTTTTTAAATTATTTAACTCTTGTTTTATTATTACTTTTGAAACTTAATTTATACCAAGAAAAAAGAGCGTATAACACTCTAGATTCATTTATTAAAACACTATGTTTTAATGTTTTTAAACATATATGGCGGAGCAGAGAGGATTTGAACCTCCGCGCCAGTTACCCGACCTAACGCCTTAGCAGGGCGCCCTCTTCAGCCACTTGAGTACTGCTCCATATGTCTTTCTTTATCATTTTACAATATATTAACTAGTTAGTCAATGAAAAAAAAGAAGACTTTTAAAAGTTTTTTTGAATGTTTTTTCATATAATTTACTATGGCAAATTTATCACAAATTTTACAAGAATTGGAAACAGAAGATTTTATTTGGATTATTTATTCTTTCATTGTAATAGGTGCAATTGTTTCCAATGAATTAGAACGAGATTGGGTAATAAAGCATGATGGAAAATCATATCGAATCTTTCATTGGATTAATACCACAATTTTTTTGGTAAGTTTTTTGATATATTTGTATTTTGTTTATTTGAATTATAAACATTTAAAGGAATCGAAACAATATAGTTCTTTGAAAGAAGTGTTTTTGAATGAAGCAAATTTTGTTGCTGCTTGTTTATTTTTGATTGGCGGATTTATTTATTTGTTTACCGAAATTAGTAGTAATTCTTTGACTACTGCTCCTAGTGAGCTTCTTTAATTTGACGATATACTTTCTTGTTTTCTAAATTTACTCCTTTTAAATTCGCTAATTCACTGATTGTTACAACTTGAAATCCTCTACTATATAATTCTGGAAGTAATTTTTCGACTGCTTCAATGGTACTTTCGTATAAATCATGCATTAATATAATATCTCCATCTTCTACTGTATTTATAATTGAATCATAAACATGATCTTTATTTTTATATCTCCAATCTTCGGTATCAATATTCCAGTTAACAAAAACAAAGTCCATATTTTGTTTCATTGTTTCGTTGACATTTCCATAAGGCGGTCTTAATAAAGTTAATTCTTTTCCAGTTATTTTTTTATAAATTTCTTTGGTTTTTCGTTCATCTTCTTTGATTTCTTCTTTGGTTAATCGTACTAAGTTTTTATGATTATAAGAATGTCCTCCAATTTCATTACCAGCATTTAAAACATCTAAAAGAATGCTTGGGCTGCTTTCCATTCTACTTCCTACCATAAAAAATGTTGCATGCATTTTATTTTCTTGGAATACTTTAATTAAACGCTCTGTCATTTTTCCGTTTGGTCCATCGTCAAAGGTTAAGGCTATGGCTTTTTTATTTTTGTCATATTGAAACCCATTTTCATTTTCATACTCTAGTGAAGTGGTTACAGGAAAATTTAAGTACTCTTTTATTTCATTATAATTAATTTTTAAGGTGAATTTCTCGTTCATCGCTGGTGTAGTTGTTACATTGGAATAATATATAAATAAATCATTGTCTCTTATTTGATAAGCTTTTATAACATCTTCTTTTGTAAGAGCTTCGGTTACGAATTTTGGATATTTTAATTCTAGTAATTGCAGCATTTTTGCTTCATATTCTTTCGTTTTTTCTGGAATGATGATATCCATAGGATTCATTTGTTCCCCATTTTTGGCATTGATAAAATAACTTTTGTAAGTTCCATTTTCATTTTCATAGACTAAATTAATAAAATTATTTTCGATTTCTTTTTTAGAAATTAAAGTATTTAATTGATTTTCTTCGTTTAAAATATTTAATGCGGTTTCGACTGCTTCTCTAGACGTTTCTTCTTGATTGGCAACTTTCGTTGTTTTTAATGCTACCATACTAACGCTTAAGGCAAAAAATAATGCAATTATTGTTAAATAAATAATTTTTTTGTTTTTGTCTTCCATTTTTTCACCACACATTTTCTAATTTTATTATATCTAATTTTTCTTTTTAATTCCATGAAAAAAATTCCTTTTCTAGGAATTCTAAACAAATTGGCTGCCCTAATTGGATTCGAACCAATGAAATGACGGGGTCAGAGTCCGTTGCCTTACCACTTGGCTATAGGGCAAGATCCATATTTATTTTATCATATTTTTTCTAATGTTTCTATCATTTTTCAAAAACGAATTCTTTATATTTGTCACCTTTTTCTTGATAATTTTTGAATTCGTTGTAACTTGGTGCTGCTGGAGAAAGTAAACAAATTGTATGTTCTTGGGTAATTTTTTTGGCCATAGTTACAGCTTCTTCTAAATTATTGACAAAAAAGGTTTTATCCTTGTTTAATTGTTTTCCGATTTCATGCCCTGTCATCGGCATACAAATAAAATGTTCTACGGAAGATTGTTGCAAGTACTCTATTAATTCTTTGTAAGAGATTCCTCGATCTAATCCTCCAAAGATTAAAGTATTTACATTTGATAAGGAATTGATTGCTTCAATGGTTGCGGCTGGTATGGTTGCAAGGGTATCAACATAATAAGTGATGTTATTTACTTCTCCTACTTTTTCTAAACGATATGCTAATGGTTTAAAATTTGTTATCGTTTCTTGAGTTGTTTTTAAATCTAAATTTAATATTTCGCTCATTAAAAGTGCGACCATAATGTTTTCTAAATTATGTTTTCCAATTAAGTTTCTTTTATTGTTTTGATTATACAGTATTTTTTGATTAAAAATTATTTGGTCCCCTTCTCTATAAACATCTACGTTTTGGTTATTCAAAAGACTTACGGTATAGGATTTGCTTTCATAGGTTCTTTGTTTTATTAGTGTATCTAATGTTTCATTATCTTGGCAATAAATCATAATATCTTCTTCTGTTTGATTTTGAAACATATTTAATTTAATGTCGTGATAATGAGATACGGATCCAGCATGATCTAAATGATCTTCAAATAAGTTT
Organism: uncultured Mycoplasmatota bacterium; assembly: GCA_948469295.1. Classification (GTDB taxonomy): domain Bacteria; phylum Bacillota_I; class Bacilli_A; order RF39; family UBA660; genus MGBC162267. Next base: position 2,202 of record CAOKLK010000044.1, on the reverse strand, counting down.
AATACTATTCCTATTCTTGGAGAAACCTTTAAAAACTCTAGTTGATGGCTTGACATTTCTGCTACAAATATTGTTTTTTCATCACAGGTATTTAAAATAGATAATGGTGGTATTCCGATATTTCCAATTAATTTTACATTTGGATTTTGAGCTTTGATTATTTCATAAATTAAAGTGGATGTGGTACTTTTTCCTTTGGTACCAGTAATTCCAATGATATTCTCCTTTTTAACTTCTAGTAACAATTCTAACTGCGAAGTAATAAATTCTTTTATATTCTCCGTATCGTAATCTTTTAATGTAATACCAGGAGTCTTAATAATACAATTAAACTCTTTTAACGCATCTAAGTAAGAATCTCCTGTAATTAAAGTTAGATTTGGATCTCGTTTTAAATCTTCTCTTTTTGCTAATTCTTTGTTTTGATCTAATATTGTCAGAGGAATTTCTTTTAAATGTTCCCGAATAAATTGATAGGTTGATTGTCCTTCACAACCGAATCCTAAGATAGCTATTTTTTTATTTTTTAATTTCTCAAGAATTTGTTCTATCATGAAAGATCGCTTCCTTTACTATTTTTTCATAATCACTATTTAGATTGTGATCAGAATTCCAGTTTTTTTCTAGTTCTTTTTCTAATAAATTTAAGGCGTAATTTTGGTTATAATATTCTAATAAGTATGGTAATGGTTGCCCATTTAATTTTTGAATTGTTTTTTGGATTGCATAATTGATTTCTTCATAGGTTCCTACACAATCAAACGGTTTGTTTTTTCCATATCCTAATAAATCTAAAAAGGTTTCTAATAATTCTTTGTCTTCAAATAAATCTTTGGAGAAAATATAAATTAGTTGTTCTTTGTATAAAAAAGGACTTAACATTGAAAAAACAAATAAACATTTGGAACAAGATGCACACCACTCCCACGGATTTTTTTTACTTCCAACATTACAACTTTTAAATATTGGATGAAATTTTGGCTCTTTGGAAAAAAGCATTCCTATTTGATATTCGTTTAATGGTCTTAATAACGAAAAGTATTTCATGTTCACTTTTAAATATTTGGAAGTATATTCCGTAAAGTCTTGTTCAAATTCAAAAGTTTTGGAATATTGGTGATTAATCTTAGTTCCTTTGATGTTGGATTCGTTGGCACTTGCTTCATTTGATAAAACGATATCTTGTATGTCATTTAAGTATGCTGTTAAAAATGAAGTGAAAGCTACCATGGCAGAAAACGGAGTATGTCCATTTAAATACCCTTGTTTGTTTAGTTCTATTAAGTTTGGATCTATTTCTCTTTTGACTTTTAATATGTTTTCTTCCTTGATCCCAGCTATTTTTGCACATTCTAACATCACAGGTTTGGGATTAATGATAAAAGCTTTTTTATTTTGATCATTTTTTAATAAATTTAATGACACACAAGAGTCTTTTCCTCCCCCAATGGCTATCATGGCACCTTTACCATCATATGCTTTATCAACAGTTCTTTTAGGTCCTGTAGTTATAATGTTTGGAAGAATGCTGTCATTCATTTCTATTTCGTTTGTATAAAAAAATTCTCCTAATCCATACATATAAATTTTTTGAAACCATGCTTTTTGTTCTTCCCTTAAATGTCCACAATGAATTTGTATATTTTTAGGACAACAGCATTTCCAATAACTAATTAACTCTATAAGTCCTAACTGAAAAACTAACTCTTCTACCGTTTCGGTTATGTTTTTATTTTCTTTTTTTGGAATTTCTATTTGAGGAGTAAATTTTGATAATCCTGGTATTTCAAAAAAATAAATTATTTTTAGTTTGGTTGGTTCTTCTTGTATTTCAAAGTGATCATATATAAAATTTTCGTACTTTGTTAATATTTCAGTTTTGTTCATAAACCTCACCCTTTTGTTTTTTTATCTATTATATCATATTATTCTTATTCCTAAAGAAATAACCCTTTTTTTACTTTTTTTCTTTCCAAATTTTGTAGAGTATATCTTTTAATACTAACATACTATCTAAATCATTATATTGGTAATCTTGTTTTAATTTATTTAACAGGTTGTGAATTGGTTTTATATAATCTTCAAGCTTTACTTTTTTCGTATATTCTTTTAAAACAGGATATTTTTTGCTCCAAGTTTTTGTCCAATCAATTTTTGAAGTAGTTTCTTCTGAGGTATTTTCTATTATTTGTTCGATTTCTT
>CAOKLK010000043.1 GCA_948469295.1 uncultured Mycoplasmatota bacterium | reverse complement strand
GTATCAAAATGCCTCACATCTAAACTGGTTAAGCTGTTACAGCCATTAAACATGGCCCCCATATTTGTTACTTTACTTGTATCAAAATGCCTCACATCTAAACTGGTTAAGCTGTTACAGCCATAAAACATGGCCCCCATATTTGTTACTTTACTTGTATCAAAGTTTTCCATTCCTTCAATACTTTCTAATTTGGAAAAATCATAAAATAAATAACTACTATTTGAATTTGCTTTGATTCCTCCATCCGATTGCAAATATAATGTATATGTTTCACTATCATCATTTGACATTAAATAACTCATTACACTTCCATCTTGACTCGCTGATAAATCAAACGTTAATTCGGTTTCTTTTGAATCCATTTCATCTTCTATTATTACTTTTGTGATATTCGCTTTATATGGAACTAATTCGGAAATTCCTTGATATGCAACTGTTGCTTTCAAAGTACCTCTCTTATCTTGATAATAACTGGTTATGATACTTACCTTTCCTTTATAACTGGCATTCATGCTATCTTCCATGTCTGGAGTTACATCTTCATCCATCCACATTCTTAAATTGTATTCTTTCGTCTCATTTGGATCTAATATTCCTTCATACAATTTATAAGCTGCTAACGCATTTTCTATTGTAGTTTCTGTATTTAACTTAGGATTTAATTCTTTATCTAATTTCGTTGTAATCTTAGACGATTCTCCTTCTTTTAAATTCACTTTTAAATACTTATCTGGTAATACTTTTCCTTCTGTTCCTAAGGTTTCTATATTTATTTGATATTTTGCACTTGTATTACAAATATTTGTTATTGTAAATGTATAAGGTACTGTTTTTAATCCATTTTCATCCAATAAAGGAAAGGCATTACTTAAGGAAATGGGATTTTTATCGGTAAATTCGATTTTAAAACAATCTGTTACCACTACATTTTCATCTGTTTGAAAAAAAGTTTTTGTCCAATACGCATAACTTACTCCAATTACTAATAATAAAACGACACTGATTCCTGTCATTAGTATTATTTTCTTTTTATCCATAAATATCACTCACTTCTATTATGCCCTAGTAAACCGAATTTATTTACTTAATCTATTATAACAATAATTATACTACATTTTAGAATCATAAATTAATGGAAAAGCCTTTTCTTTAAATTATAAAGGCGTAGTGTGTATAATGCATTTTCCTTAAAGAAAAGATAAAAAAAGCTATTGCCTAATCGACATTAGCTTAATCATTCATTAACTTTTTTTGTATCTACTATTTAACAATTCTTTTTTAAAAATCATCTCTTGTTCTCAAAAATGGTGGAATATCATATTCGTTATCCATAGAGCTACTTGTTCTTCTTTTTGGTAGTTCATCGTCTTCTTCTTCATGTTTTCCATCAAATCCAGTTGCTATAACGGTTACGATTACTTCATCGGTTAAATTAGAATTTTGAATGGCTCCAAATACGATATTGATATCACTATTTGCTGCTTCTCTAACTGTTTCTACTGCATCTTCAATTTCAAATAAAGTTAGGGTATTTCCTCCCGTAATATTTATAATAGCATCCGTTGCTCCATCGATCGTTGTTTCTAAAAGTGCACTGGATACTGCTTGATGAGCTGCTTCTACGGCACGATTTTCTCCGATTCCCATTCCAATTCCAATTAAGGCTGTTCCACTTTTTTCCATTACGGTTTTGACATCGGCAAAATCTAGATTGATTACTCCAGTTACAGCAATTAAATCTGAAATGGATTGAACTCCACGGTGTAACACATTATCTACTTCTTTAAAAGCATCTTGGAAACTTGTTGTTTTGTCTATGATTTCTCTTAATCTATCATTTGGAATAATGATTAAGGTATCTACATGTTTTTTTAATTCTTCTAATCCAATTAAAGCATTTTCCATTCGTTTTTTTCCTTCAAAACGGAATGGTTTGGTTACAATCCCTACAGTTAATGCTCCAGCTTCTTGGGCAATCTCTGCAATAATTGGAGCGGATCCTGTACCAGTACCTCCACCAAGTCCACAAGCAATAAAGACCATATCTGCACCTTTTACTGATTCTTCAATTAATGCTTTGCTTTCTAAGGCTGCTTCTCTTCCGATTTCAGGATTTGATCCAGCTCCTCTTCCTCCTGTTATATTTTCACCGATTTGAATTTTATTTTTGGCTTTGGATACGTTTAATACTTGTAAATCTGTATTTACTACATAGAATTCTACCCCTTGTACACCTTCTTCTATCATACGGTTTACGGCATTACATCCTCCACCACCACAGCCAAATACTTTAATTTTTGCGATTGGGTCTAATTTTAATCCGTCCATAAAAAATCCTCCTTAATTGTCAAAAAAGTAACCAAATAATTTTCCTAAAACAGAATTTTCTGAAAAGTTAATTTTATGTCCAATTCCACTTAACTCTTCTTGCTCTTCTAGGCTGTAAATAGAAAAATCTTTATTTCTTAAACGCAATTTATTTTCATAATACTTTATTAATCCTACAGAAGCACCATATTTATTATTTCTTGCTCCAATGTAGGGAGTGGATGCTATTTTTACTTGATGTCCAAAAATTTCTTCTATTAAAAGAGAAAAATCTTTCATTTCGGTCAAGCCTCCTGTTATCATTATATAATGAATTTCTTTCTTTGTTAAGTGGTTAATTTGTTTTTTTGCTAACTTCAAAATTTCTTCTAGTCTGCTACTTGCAATACTGCTTGCTTCATATTGGTTTATTTTTATTTTTTCTCCCAGTTGATTTGTTAATTCTATTGTATTGGAAGGACTTGATAAACGGTTGTGAGCTAGACATAAATTATCTTTGATGGCTTTGGCTTCTTTTTTATTGATTTTATAAACAAAAGCTAGATCATTATCAATATTTTGTCCTCCAAGTTCTAACACAGCGGTATTTAATAAGATTCCTTTATGAAATATAGAAATTGTAGTTGTGTCTTTTCCTAAATTTATAAAAGCACCTGTTTTTTCTTTTGTTGTTTCATTTTTTAAACAGAAATAATCTCCTAAGGAAGATAAGGCTATATCTATGACATTCACACCAATTTTTTCAATACAGTCAATTAAAGGATGCACATTTCTTTTCGGAACTGTTACTAATACGGTTTTTACACTTAATTTTTCAGCGGGAACATTTAACGGATTGGAAAGAGTTTCCTCTTCATTAATTTTGAATCCAGCTGGTATTAAAGCAGCTAATTCTTCATTTTCAGGAATTTTATTGTAACTGGACGCTTGCATTGCTCTAATGATATCATTGCTTTTTACAATGTGTTCACTATTGGTAATAGAGGTCATTCCTTCACTTATTTGAAAGTTTGCATCTTGGCTTGGAACTGTTGCTATTACTTTTCTTACTGGCATTCCAATGACATCTTCAGCACGAGAAAATACTTCTTTTAGTGACTCCATTACCAGTTTAGGATCTGTTACATAACCTTTTTGAATTCCTTCTGATATACATTCTGAAACTGCTAAAATATTTAATTTATTTCGCATAAATTCGCCTACTACCAATTTCAAACTGTTTGAACCCATGTCTATACTAGCAATGATTTTTCTCATTTGTATGCTCTCCTATTTTTTATTCTATTAGTAATTATACAGTTTTTTTTTATAAACTGCAAGAAAATAACTATAAAAATTAATTTACCATTTTTTGTAAACTTTTTGTCTAATAAAAATACTATGCATTGCATAGTACGAAATCATATGTATTTAGTTTTTCCATTTATTTTTTAAACCATCTTCCATATTAATATTTGTAGGAATCATTATATCCGCTCCGACTTTATGAGTTATTAAGTTTACGATGATTCTCATTGCTCTTGCACCATCAAACCACGCTTTGTTATCACTTCTATTTCTTATTGCGTCTAATGAAGTCACCATCATATCTTGATCATATACATCTACTTTTTCCGTTTTAATCATATATTTTTGTCGATCACTTATATATAAAGTATTTTCTTCCATTTCATATAAAGCATTATGAAACCAATATAAATGATCTCCACCTGCAAGCACGATTACAGAGGCCTGATATTCTAAATCCCCAAGCATGGAATCCACATATTTTGTTACTTCATCAAATGTAACTTTTGGAATATCTTCTTTTAATTCTGGAAAGGTGTTTGTGATATCTACTACTCCAAAATCATAAAATTTACGTCCAAATATTTTTTGATTTTTAACAAATATTAATTCAATTGATCCTCCTCCACCAATGAAAATACAAATTGGTTTATCATAATTAATATTTTGATAACATCCTTTTGCTGTCAGAATTGCTTCCTCTTCTTGAGATACGACTTCTATTATTAAGTTAAATTTATCTTTTAAAGAATTATTAATTTGTTCTAACTCCATTTTTTTTATATTTCTAAATATACTACATCCATATATATGAATATTTTCAGTAATTTCTAACGCCTTATTTATTTCTTCAAATAGTTTTTCTAAATCTGTATCACATATTGAGCCATTCTTTTTATAATTTTTTTTAAATTCAATGGTAGTTGTTTTTTCATATATTGTTTTATCATTTTCGTAAATATGTGTTTTGGTATTATTACTCCCTATTTCAATGATTCCATATTTTTCAAACATAATGTTTCCTCCTAATATTATTATAACATATACTTTTACAATAAAGACAATCTTGAGGAGCAATTTATAATTACACAAAAAAATCAAGGGTTTCGATAAACTCCTTGATTTTTCATATTTTTTATTATTTTAAATTTTCAATTAATTCTTCTTTTTTCATGGTGCTATAACCTTTTATATTTTGCTCTTTTGCTACAGCTTTTAATTCTGCTAAGGTCATTGCATTATAGTCTTTTTTTTCAGATACTTTTTCTTCTTTTTCTACTGTTTTTTTCGTTTCAGGTTTTGGTTGTTCTGCTTTCTTTTCTACTTTTTTTCCTGCTGCTAATGATTCTTTTGCTATTTTTACTAAGTCAGTAAATGCTGATTCATTATCAATTGCAAGTTCTGATAACATTTTTCTATTTACTTCGATTCCTGCAATTTTAAGACCATTCATAAATTTGGAATAACTAATATCATTCATTCTACATGCAGCATTGATACGAGTAATCCAAAGTCTTCTAAAGTTTCTTTTGTTTTGTTTTCTATCACGATATGCATAAGCTCCACTATGGAATAATTGTTCTTGAGCTGTTTTATATAATCTATGTTTTGATCCAAAATATCCTTTTGCTTGTTTTAATACTTTACGACGTCTGTTTTTTGAAACAGTTCCACCTTTAACTCTTGCCATTGTTACACCACCTTACTAGATGACAGATTTTAGTCTGTCAGCTTCTCCTTTACTAAGTATTCCTTTTCTTCTTCTTTGTCTAATTTGTTTTGGAGTATCTTTATTTGTTTGATGATTTCCTCCAGATGCTTTATAAGTTAAACTTCCATTTTTTTTCTTTTTAAACACTTTACTACTAGCTTTGTGTGTTTTTTGTTTTGCACCTTTTGCCATTTTAAACTTCCTTCTTTCTTATTTTTCTTTTTTTGGAGCTAAGATCATATGCATGATACGTCCTTCCATTTTAGGAGCCGTTTCAATAGTGCTTACATCACTTAGTTTTTCAGCAAATTTTTCTAATACTTCGCGACCTAATTCTGGATGAGCCATTTGTCTTCCTTTAAAGCGAACTTGGGCTTTTATTTTATGACCTTTTTCTAAATATCCATGAGCATTTTTTGCACGAGTTTCAAAATCTCCAATATCTATGACAACAGAAAGTCGATATTCTTTGATTTCTTTATTGGTTTCTCTTTGTTTTTTCTGAGCTTCTTTTTGTTTTTTTTGTTTTTCGTATTTAAATTTGTTGTAATCCATAATTTTTCCAACTGCGGGAGTACTATTTCCACTCATTAAAACTAAGTCTAGACCTGCATAATTTGCAAGGGTTAAGGCATCATCTATACTTTTGATTCCCATTTGTTCCCCATTTGGTCCAATTACCATTAATTCTGCAACTCTTATTTCTTCATTGACTTTTAGGTCACTTTTGTTATTTGCTATATAAATGCACCTCCATACATTATAAAAGGCAGACTATTCATCCACCTCACCTTTTCAAATTCACACTTCCATTGTTTTGGCTTTATTACCTATATCTAATCCGATATCAGGTGAATGGTGGATCCATTGCTTCCCTTTTTCATAACGATATTCATTATAAATGAAGTTATGACAAATGTCAAATAGTTTTCTTTATTTTCTTGTATTTTTGAGATTTATATGTTAGTATTTACAGCCAAAATGGAAGATAACTA
>CAOKLK010000042.1 GCA_948469295.1 uncultured Mycoplasmatota bacterium | reverse complement strand
TGGTTCCACCAATATTTACTGGAACTTGGCGAATCATTCCTGGATTCATCACCAACTTATCCATAATAAAACGATGAAGATCACAAATAACCGCAAAATCTAATTTTGAAAAATCATGTTCCAAAACATAATTCCAGGCATATTTTAAATTATTAATGGTTATCATTTCATTCACAGTCAACCCATTTACTACTCCTCCATCTAAAATAGCTTGAGTATCTGGATAAGTTACACCAATTCCCTCTAAATTAGCACTTTTATAAATATAATCCACTATATTTCGTTTTACGATAAAAACACATTGCTCTTTTGATAAATTAAATTTATCTTTCATTACGATCACCTATATAAATTATAACAAAATTTTTTCATAAAAAAAAATGTTTACTTTGTTTCGTAAACACTTGCTTTCTTTTTATCTCTTCCAAGTCTTTCATATCTTACATACCCATCAATTTTAGCATATAAAGTATGATCTTTTCCAAGTCCCACATTCGTTCCTGGATAAATTCTTGTTCCTCTTTGACGATAAATAATACTTCCTGCAGTAACATGTTCTCCATCACTTGCTTTTGCACCTAATCTACGTCCTCTAGAATCACGTCCATTTTGAGTAGAAGTTTGTGCTTTTTTATGAGCAAATAATTGTAGATTTAAAATCATCATTGACATTGTTATTCCTCACTTTCTACTTTAATATTTTTTGGATACTTTTCTTGAAGTTCATAAAACAACGAAACCATATTAAAAATAAGTTTTTGTGTTACTTCATCCTCACTATGAATTTCTAAAACAAAATCTTTCTGTTGTTGAAACGTAATCGCTTTTTCATGAATTAACAAAATTCCATTTACCGTAGTAGTTAAAATAGCTGATACTCCTGCACATACAATATCTTTTCCATAATCTGCATAACAAGCATGCCCTACCAAAGTAATCTTTTGAAATTGTTGATTTTGTTGTTTCACCTGAATTCGAATCATCTTACTTCACTTCAATTTTCTTAACAGTCAATTTCGTATATGGTTGTCTATGTCCTTGTTTTTTACGGAATTTCTTCTTTGGACGATATTTAAAAACAATAATTTTCTTTTGTTTTCCATGTTTTTCAACACTACAAACAACCTTTGCTCCATTTAAATATGGAGTACCAGCTTTTCCATCAGCAAACATAACAGTATCAAAAGTAATTTCGCTACCAACTTCTTGATCTAGTTTTTCAACATAAATCGTATCGCCTTCGGATACATAATATTGTTTTCCACCTGTTACAAATATAGCTTTCATTTCATACCTCCTTATATTTTTTAAGACGCGCCATAAAGGTACCAACGTTTCAAACCTCTTCTGTGCGGTTTCTAAAAGCTATAAAGCCTTTTCAAAACATGAGTATTTTATCAAAAAAGAAAAGACTTGTCAATTTTCTACAACTTAAGAATAATATTTCTTCAAAATTTCTCGTTCATGAAGATAACGATCCTTCACCCAAAAAAAATGCAAAGTATCTTTTCGAATTTTCTTAACATCTTCGAAAGGATAACTTTTGATTCTTACATATGGAAGTTCATATAAATACCGTTCCAAATAAAATTTATTTTCATAAAACTTCCTTCTTTTATATACATCATATAATTTAAAAAATAAAAAAGTCAAAATCATATAATTATTAAAACTATATACCGTATGAAAAGTAACAAACAGAACAAAAAAGAACAAAGAAACACCCAAATAAATTTTATAAGCAAAGGAAAACGGGAATATATATTCTAAAATAGATCGAAAAAAGATACTGCCATCCAAAGGAATCATTGGTAACAAATTAAAAAGCAAAATAACTTTATTATAATTTTGAAACATAAAATAAGTATGTTCTAATAAATACCCTCTTTGATAAAGAAAATAAAAAACAATGGCTAATAAAATTTGAAAAAGAACACCAGCCAAAGAAATAAAGATTTCTTGTTTCAAAGGAGTATTAATTGGTTTTTCAACACTTGTAATTCCTCCAAAAGGAAAAAACTCTACTTTCAAAATTGGATATTCATAATGTAAAATAAACAAAACATGTCCGAGTTCATGAACAAAAACAATCAAAAAGATCAAAAAAACATTTTTAAAATATCCCGACAAAAAAGCAACCAAAAGAAAAACATAAGTAAAAGAATTAATTTTAAATTTGTTTCTTATATTCTTCATAATCTAAAAATTGTCCATCTTTTTGAAAAACCAAATACATCTCAGAAGCCGAAGCACTTCCAAGCAAACTATTTTTTTCAACATAATCATACAAACTTAAATTAATATTTTCAACATTTCCATACCAAATATCCACGCCATCAATTCCTTGAATAATTGCAACATTGCCATATCCTTCTTTTTCACCCATATATACAAGGATGCCACTATTTAAAGTAGAAACAATTCCACCCTTTGTCGTTTCACAAGAAACGCCATCCCGGTAAGGCTTTACTGAGGCAATATCATTCGTATTATGATTCACCGTAACCGTTTTCTGATCGAATTGAATGGGTAATACATCTCCAAAATATTTCGTATACCATTCATTAATTTTCGTAAAAGACAAATTACTTTCAAAAATTACATGACGATAATTTTCTAAATTTGTGGAAGATAAATTCACATATATTGCACTCACAAGAACGAAAATTACTGCAACTAAACACCGTGTAAACAAATTCGAAATGGAATGATCCAACTTTTTCTTCGGAATCACCTGATAATAATTTTGATGTTTCCTCTTTAATCGTTCTCGATGCATTTCCAGTTCATCCATAATCCTCACCCATTACATATTATGAAAAATCCCCCCGTTTTATGAAACAAAACAAACAAAATATGGTAATAGCAAAAGAAAAAAACAATGAATACCAAAAAGATAAATGGATAAATCTCAATCCCCAAAAAGAAAGATATAGAAAAAAGGAAAAAAAGAAAAAAGAATATTGCAAAAAAACCGGAATTCGAAAAAAACGAAAACAATATTTCAAACCCCAAAGCAACAAAAGTCCCAAAAGAAAAATATATTTTGTTTGATAAACCATCCAATCAAAAAATAAAGATACTGTAAAAATTGAAAAAATCGAAATCCTTTTATCTGTCACAAATCCCAAGAGAAAAAAACAAGGAAAAAAAGATGGATGAAAAAGAAACAAAACATCCAATAAAAACCAAAAACTCATGATGCATCTCCTTTCCCAACGATGGCAACATAAGAAACATTTGGAAAAGTAGAAGCTAATTCCACTTTAACTCTTGTAACAAGACCCAAATCATCATTCAAAATCTGAGTAACCTTTCCTACCCTGATATTTCCTGGAATATTCGTAAGTCCAGAAGTTACCACATCATCTCCGACTTCCAACAAAACAGTACTTGAAAAATCAATAAAACATTCTTGTTGATCATTTGTAGTCATCACACCATAACCATCCCGAACTCGTACAGAAATAGAAGATTCTGGATTAGTTAAGAAACGAACATCACTAGAATTTTCCTCTAAAGAAGAAATCACACCAATCAAAGAATCATGAAACACCACGGCCATATTAAGAGATAGATTTTGCTTGGTTCCCTTCAAAATTTTAATAGTATGAAAAAAAGTATAAGGATCTCGATATAATACTTTAGAAAATTGAATATCTGTTGACCGATCCCGATCAATTAAAACTTCTTCTTCCAAAGATTTTAAATCTTCTTCTAAATTATCATTAACAAAAGAAAATGTTTCCAACATAGTTGGATCCTTACAGAAATTCAGCAAAAATTCATCTACACTATTCCGAAATAAAAACAACAAAACGAAAAGAAAAAAAATAGTTACATTCTTATATTTCATTCGCACTCACCTATTTTAATATTCCCCAAAAATGAATTTTTATTTCATGAGATGATCATAAAAACTATAATATTCATGATACCCAATAATTAAATGATCCAAAAGAGGAATTTGTAAAATTTTCCCAGCCTCGGACAATTGTTTAGTAAAAATAACATCTTCTTTACTTGGAGTAGGATCTCCACTCGGATGATTATGTAATACCATTAATTTCACCGAAGAATTTTTTAAAGCTTCTCGAAAAATATCCCTTGGATGAACAACACTTTGATTCGCACTTCCAATAAAAATAGTTTTATAATGAATAATTCTATTTTTACTATTTAAAAAAACTGCAATCAAATGTTCCTGACTCAAATCTTTCATTTTCGGAGAAAAAATATCATACAAATCTTTCGCATTCGTAATTTTCGCTCCATGAATATCTTTCGGTAACAAAATACGATGTCCCAGTTCCAAAGCCGAAAGTAAAGTAATCGCCTTCACTTCTCCCACTCCTCGAATTTTTGACAAAGTTTCCAAAGAAGCCTGTTTTAATTGTTCCAAGGAACCAACTTCCTTTAATATATGAAGGGCTAATTCCGATACTGACATATCCTTCGTTCCAGTTCGAATCAAAATAGCAATCAAATCTGCATCACTAAGTCTTCCAAATCCGCTCTCTTTATACTTTTCTCTAGGTCGTTCTTCCAAAGGAATTTCCCGTATCATCAAACTCACAAAATTTCTCCTTCCAACTTCTTCATCATCTCTTGATTCATCAATTCAAACACTTCCATATCATTTTTATCAATCTCTTTTTCCACTAAATTAATTTCTTGAAAAAACGTCTGAGTTACTTCAATTTCTTTCAAATAAACATTAATATTTTGATTTAAAAAATAAGTAGCAAGCAACTCTTCACAATCCTTATCTTTTGCAACTCCAATATAAACACGATAATAATCTCCATCAAATACCGCAATCGATCCAGGATAATTTTCACTTGTTTTTTTTGCATTTTCATAAGATTTAAATACTCCAACTTGAAAAGCTGTTACCGTATTACGTTCATCAAAAATCATAAATTTATCTTTTAAATAAAAAATACTGATTCCTGAAAGACAAACCCCCACAAAAAATGCGACCATAATCGTTATAAAAGTTTTTTTCATAATCTCACCATCTCATATATATCATAAGAATATAGCGAAAAAAGTCGAAAATTTAACACACTAAATCAAAAATCATTCTTGTTCTTTCTCTTCTTTTTTTGTATAATAAAAAAAGAATAAAGGGTTTAGAAAAGGTGATACCATGTTAAGAGAATATGATTACGACAATATGCCTATTGTTGATATAGTAAACGATATGATTATGGATGCAGCAAGAAGAAAAGCCAGTGATATTCACTTTGATCAAACACCAGAAGACTTAATTGTTCGAATTCGTGTCGATGGAGAACTACACAATTATGCAAAAGTTCCCGCTGCTGTAAAGAAAAACTTAGTAACCCGTATCAAAATTATTAGCGGAATGAACATAACCGAATCGAGACTCCCTCAAGATGGTGCTCTAAAAAGTAGTTTAGATGGCAATAATTTAGATCTCCGTGTATCATCTTTACCAACCGTTTATGGAGAAAAAGTCGTAATTCGTATCCTAGACTACTCAATGAGTTTAGGAGGATTAGAAACTCTTGGATTTTCCAGTATGAACTTAGCTAAAATACAAAAACTAGTAGCCAAACCAAATGGAATCATTTTGGTAACTGGTGCAACTGGTACCGGAAAATCAACAACCGTTTATACGATATTACAAAAATTAAATACGACCGATCGAAATATCATCACCGTAGAAGATCCCGTAGAAATGAAATTAGCGGGAATCAATCAAGTACAAACCATGAGTGAAATTGGTTTAACATTTGCCCAAGCGTTAAGAAGTATTTTACGTCAAGACCCTGATGTTATTATGATCGGAGAAATTCGTGATAACGAAACCGCTAGAATTGCTGTTCGTGCTTCCATTACTGGACACTTAGTATTATCTACCATCCACACCAACAACTCCTTAAATACAATTGAACGTTTAGTAGACATGGATGTAGAAAGATATTTATTAGGAAGTGCCCTAGAAGGAGTTATTTCCCAAAGACTATGTAAAAAACTATGTCCCAAATGTCGAAGTTCTAGAAAAGCCACTCCATACGAACAAGCCGTATTTAAAAGTGCACTCAATATGGATGTCACAGATCTTTACACCCCAGTAGGTTGCGATGCTTGCTTTAATGGTTACATTGGACGTGTAGCACTTCACGAAGTATTATCAATTAATCAAGAAGTTCGAGATGGAATCGTCAACAACAAAACCAAAGAAACATTAAGACATTTAATTTATGACAATGAAAACATGCACTCAATCTTACAAGATGGATTATTAAAAGTAATGGAAGGATTAACAAGCTTCGAAGAAGTATTACGAGTCATAGATGTAGATGATGATTTAGGAGAAAATGATTCTGACATTAAAGATGCAATTATCGGAAAAGCAAAACAACCAAAGGAAGAACAAGAAAAAACTGAAGAAATAAAGACAGATACTTCTTCTGAAATAGATACCATCAA
>CAOKLK010000041.1 GCA_948469295.1 uncultured Mycoplasmatota bacterium | reverse complement strand
AACTATTTATCCAATGTTCGTCAAATATTTTTAGCAAAAAAAGCCTTAGAAAATATTCAAAATGTTCAAGACCAAATAAAAAATAAAGTCCCAATAGATATTTTAGAAATAGAAATCAAAGAAGCGTGGAATAATTTAGGACTCATTATTGGAGAAACCTATGAAGATGAATTAATAGATAATTTATTTTCGAAATTCTGTCTAGGAAAATGACAAAAATTAGGAAGTGATGAAAATGAAATACGAATGTATAGTAGTTGGGGGAGGACATGCCGGATGCGAAGCGGCACATATTGCAGCATTTAAAGGACATAAAACCCTTTTAATTACCATGAATATAAAAAATATAGCAGATATGCCATGTAATCCCTCAATTGGAGGAACTGCCAAAGGAATCATTGTAAGAGAAATAGATGCTTTAGGTGGATTAATGGGAAGAATTGCCGATATTTCTCACTTTCAAATAAAAATGTTAAATAACGCAAAAGGTCCAGCCGTTCGATCATTAAGAGCTCAAGCAGATAAAATTACATATCCCAAAAATATGCTAACTGCATTAAAAGAAACCAAAAATCTAGAAATTTTAGAAGGTACCGTTGAAGATATAAAAGTAGAAAATAATCAAATAAAAGCAGTAATTTTGGCAGATGGTCAAGAAATAGAAACGAAGACTTTAATATTAACTACTGGAACATACTTAAAAGCAAATATTTTAATTGGAGATGAAAACAATGAGGGTGGACCACATGGTGAACCAAGAAGTAACTTTTTGAGTGATAATCTAAAAAAATTAGGATTTACAATTCAAAGATTAAAAACTGGAACCCCACAAAGAATCCAAAAAGATTCCATTGATTTTACCAAAATGAAAGAAGAACATGGAGATCAAGAGTACTATACATTTAGTTATGATAATGAACCAACTTACAAAATTAATGAACAACAAAAATGTTATTTATTATATACAAACGAAAATACCCATAAAATCATTTTAGATAATTTAGATAAATCTGCAATGTATGGTGGATATGTTACGGGCGTTGGACCAAGATATTGTCCCTCCATCGAAGATAAATTAGTTCGTTTCAAAGACAAAGAAAGACATCAATTATTTTTAGAACCAGAAAGTATGTTTTACGATGAATGGTATTTGCAAGGATTTTCGACAAGTATGCCCAAAAATATTCAAGAACAAATGGTTCATAGTTTAAAAGGATTAGAACATGCAAAAATTACAAAATATGCCTATGCTATCGAATATGATGCCATTGATCCATTACAAATCAAACCATCTTTAGAATCAAAAATTATAGAAGGAATCTTTACAGCTGGCCAAATTAATGGAACAAGTGGATACGAAGAAGCTGGAGGCCAAGGATTAATAGCTGGAATCAATGCTAGTTTAAAACTAGAACAGAAAGAACCTTTAATTTTGAAAAGAAATGAAGCATATATTGGGGTTTTAATAGATGATTTAGTAACAAAAGGAACCAATGAACCTTATAGGATGCTAACATCAAGAGCAGAATATCGTTTAATTCTGCGCCATGATAATGCTGACTTAAGACTTCGAGAATTAGCATGGAACGTCGGAAGTATCACAGAAAAACAATATCAAAATACATTAAATAAAAAAATAAAAATGCAAGAATTTTCTAATTTTTTAAATCAAACAAAAATAAGTAAAGAAGAATTATCAAAAATAAATATTCATGTAAATGCATCCAAAACAATATATGAATTATTAAAAAGGCCAGATTTCAATTTAAATATATTAAAAGATTTAATAGAAATTCCGTTTGATCCATTAATACAAAATGAAGTCGAAATAGCTGTAAAATATGAAGGATATATTAATAAAACTCATAGAGATATTGAAAAAATGTTAAAATTAGAAGCTAAAAAAATCCCAGAAAACATAGATTATGACAAAATAAAAAATCTTGCTTCTGAAGCCAAACAAAAACTAAAAAAAATCAGACCAGAATCTCTTGGTCAAGTCGCAAGAATAAGTGGAGTAAATCCTTCAGATTTATCCGTACTAGCGATATATCTAAAAAAGGAGTATAACAAAAATGAATGAAACCGAATTTCTAAATGAATTAAAAAAAATGAATATCAACTTAACCCAAAAACAAATAGATGAATTAAAAACATATGCTTTATTCTTATTAGAATATAACAAACATACCAATTTAACGGCAATAAAATCTTTAGAAGAAATATATTTAAAACATTTTTTTGATTCTTTAACGTTAAATAAAATAATATCATTCAAACCAAATGATAAATTATTAGATATTGGAACAGGAGCTGGATTTCCAGGATTAGTGTTAGCAATATGTTATCCACAAATTCAAATAACCTTATTAGATTCTAACAATAAAAAAATAGAATTTTTAAATCAACTAATCAAAAAATTAAATCTTCAAAATGTTGAAACAGTTCATAATAGAATAGAAGAATATACGAAAGAACATCGCGAAACATTTGATTATATAACCTCAAGAGCAGTAAAAGAATTAAGAATAATTTTAGAAATATCAATTGCTGCTTTAAAAATAGGAGGATCTTTTATCGCAATGAAATCATCAATAGAAGAAGAACTTCAAGCTGCCAAAGATACAATAGAAATATTAAACACAACTTTAATTCAAAAAGAAGAATTTAATTTACCAAACAATACTGGGAAAAGAACGCTTTTAAATATAGAGAAAAAACATATAACTGATAGCAAATATCCAAGAACATATAACATGATTCTAAAAAAACCATTGAAAAAAAAAGAATAACTAATGTAAAATAAAAAGAGAATAAGGGGCTGATTAAAATGAACATGGA
Source organism: uncultured Mycoplasmatota bacterium (assembly GCA_948469295.1). Classification (GTDB taxonomy): domain Bacteria; phylum Bacillota_I; class Bacilli_A; order RF39; family UBA660; genus MGBC162267. The sequence goes on along the minus strand of CAOKLK010000041.1, from coordinate 3,698 downwards.
GAAAAATATCCAAACAATCGCTATAGAAGATATAATTCCAAATCGCTTTCAACCAAGATTAGCATTTGATGAAACAGGATTGAAGGAATTATCAGAATCAATAAAACAACATGGGATCATTCAACCATTAGTTTTAAGACGCCTTGGGGACAAATACGAAATTATTGCAGGAGAAAGAAGATATAAAGCCGCAACAATGGCCGGATTAAACGAAGTACCAGCAATTATTTCCAATATTGATGACAATCAAAGTGCAGAAGTAGCGTTAGTAGAAAATATTCAAAGAAGAAATTTAACAGCAATAGAAGAAGCAAAATCATACAAAAGTTTATTAGATCGAGGATATTTAACCCAAGAACAGCTTGCAGATAAAATGGGTGTGTCACAATCATCCATTGCGAATAAATTACGTTTATTAAATTTAGATGAAGAAGTTCAAGAAGCACTTTTAAATGAAAAAATAAGCGAAAGACATGCTCGAGCACTTTTATCATTACCAAAAGAAGATCAAAAAATATGGTTAAAAAAAATTATTGATAAAAGAATGACTGTGCGTCAATTAGATATGGAACTGAAAAAACTAAAAAATGAAAATGCCGAGGACGAAACTGCAATTCCTCTTGTAAATTTAACCCCAAATCTAGAATCCATTGTGAATAATGCTACAGATATCAATCCAGTTCGAGAACTTCACGATGTAGAAAGTATGATGAAACCTATGGAAGAAGAAAAAACAATCATTGAAGAACCAAAAGTTGAACCAGTAGAAAACCTAAATCAAAATAAATTCTTTAACTTCTTAGAAGATGAAGCAGCAAATATGAGTATGTTAGAAAATTTACTAACTTCAAAAGTTCCAGAAGAAATCAATCCATTTGAAAATGAAATTGAAATATTAGATGATGAATTAAATGAGCCAGAAAAAGAACAAGAGATTCCCTTATTTTTTGCAAATGAAAATGCTGGACAAAACAATACAATCGAAGAGGTCAAAGATCCTAGTTTAGAAGAGAAAATTGTCGATCCAGTTGCATCAATCATTAAATTAGATCCAACGTATGATCAAATGGTCGAAGAAGCGAATGGAACCGACTTAAAATCTGCCATCAATGAAATAAGAGAATTAGTGAAGAAAATGAATGAAAAATTCAGTATTGAACTAGAAGAATTAGACTTAGATGACAATTATCAAATGAATATTATCATAAAAAAATAATCTCAAATTTTTTGAGATTTTTTTAATTTTGATTGTGAATTACTAATGTTTTGAAACTTTATGATAGATCTTCGAATAATTCTAGAAATATAAGATTGAGATATCTGAAATTTTTCTGCAATTTCCAACTGTAAAAGCTTCGGACACCCAATTCCAAAATATAACTTTATAATTTGTTGGTCACGAACAGACAAAAAATCCAAATAATTATAAATTTCTTCATTATTTAATTTCGTTATAATATCATCAACAAAATCAAAATCATCAGAAATAGTTTGTTCAAGAGAAACGTCATTATGATCCAGAATGGACTGTTGTAAACTTAAATGATAATTCCATTTTTTATTTTTCTTTAAATACATTAAAATTTCGTTAAAAATAACTCGAGCAGCATAAGTAGAAAAACAACAATTTTTCTCAAATTTATAACTATCGACAGCTTTAATAAGTCCAATAGTTCCAATAGATATAAAGTCATCTAAAGAATCATAACCCAACTGATATTTAAAATGTTTACATACAAGGAATGTTACAAAAGGCAAATTATGAACAATTATTTGTTCTCTTGCTTCCATATTTCCATTATGATATTGATGAAAAAGTCTTGTAACTTCCTCAACTTTTAGAGCTTTTTGCATAAAAAATCACCTGCCGAAAAATTATAATAAAAAAAAAAAAGAAAAGTGAGTTATTAACACTAAAAATTAATTTTCATTATTTACAGTGATAGAACCCATTTCTGTTCCCTTTTCATAATAAAATATCGTTGAATTTTTCGAATTGTTTACTGATTCTCCTGTAATAGCATCTCGAATAAGCCCAACTACATTCGGAGGAGTTTCATACCAACTAGTTTCGTCTGGATCTAAATAGTTTTCCATCGTTTCTAACCAAACATTTTTCGAAATTCTACTAGCAACACTTCCAACTTCACTGCTATCATCTTTTCCAACCCAAACCAATTGAAGAACATCAGGAGTATACCCAACACTCCAACAATCTGTATTCGTAGTACCAGTTTTCAAAGCATATTTTCTTGACATTTTAGAAGCTAAAGAAAGTGCAGTTGGAGTAGTATAAGAATTAAAATTAGAATTTGTTGTATTAGTAAGCATTTCATTTAATATATAAACGTAATTACTATTAAAAACCATTTCATTTTTATCTTTATGTTCATACAGAACATTCCCATTCATATCTTCAACTTTCGAAATAAAATATAAATCTTTTTTAAATCCACCACTAGCTAAAGTAGTATAACCTGTTGCAAAATCCAATAAATTTAGTTCACTAGTACCCAAAGCAAGAGATGGATTGGCTTGTAAAGTACCAGAAATTCCAGACTTTTTAGAAACATCAACCAAAACATCTTCTCCTAAAAATAAATGTGTTTTTACAGCATAAATATTATCAGAAAAAGCTAAAGCAGCAGCCATTGTAATATCTTTATTAGCATAAATATGATTATAATTCGCAGGACTATAGATCTGATTATTAGAAAAGACAAATGATGTTTCACTACTAAAAAAAGTTGAAGAAGAAGTAAGACCATTTTCCAAAGCCGCATAATATAAAAATGGTTTCATCGTACTGCCAACTTGTCTTTTTGCTTGAGTAGCACGATTATATTGACTTTTAGAATAATCCAGTCCTCCAGTTAATGCTTTAATACCACCAGTTTTCGGATCTATAATAACACTTGCAATTTGCAATTCCTCTTGATTTGACATATTAGATTTAATGGATTCTTCCATCTCTCGTTGAGCTTTGGAATCTAAAGTAGTATATATTTTTAACCCACCAGACTCCATGAGTGTAGTTGGAATACCTCTTAAAGATTTTAATTCATTTAAAACAGCATCTTGATAATATTGAATCATTTGAGAACGATTTTGTTCTTCCTTTCCATAAATAGGAATCTCTGTTTGAAAAAGTCCATCATAAGTATCCTGATCAATATATTTATTTTCTAACATAGTTTTAGCAACAATTTTAGCTCGTTTTATACAAGTATCATAATCAACTACAGGATTAAATTTATTTGGACTTTTAGGAATACCAGCAAGCATAATCGATTCTTCTAAAGTTAAATCCTTAGCAGATTTATTAAAATAATATTGACTAGCTTCCTCAATTCCATAATTTCCTTCACCATAATTAATAGTATTTAAATATCCTTCTAAAATATCATCTTTTGAATAATGTACTTCTAATTCTACTGTTAAAAAAGCTTCTTCAATTTTTCGTTGCCATGTTTGATCAAAAGTCAAAAACATATTTTTAATGTATTGTTGACTAATAGTAGATGCACCTTGCCTTGTATGATGGATAAAATTAGTTTGCAAAGCCTTAAAAATTCTAAAAATATCAAATCCATAATGATGATAAAAATTTTTATCTTCCACACTAATAACAGCTTGTAATAAATGGTCGGAAATTTGATCCAAAGAAACCCATTCACTTTTCCCAGCCCCTTGATAAA
>CAOKLK010000040.1 GCA_948469295.1 uncultured Mycoplasmatota bacterium | reverse complement strand
TGGATGAAACTTTACTCTATTATAAAGTCAAATTTAAAAAAATATCTATTGATAGATTTAATAGCGTTGCACTATATAAAAGTAATGATAGGAAGTTTGGAAATTTAAATAACTTATCTAAAAAATTTACGATTGAATTTAAAAATATTGATTTTAAATATGGAGATAAATATATTTTTAAAAATTTTAATTTGATAATAAATTGCAATGAAATAACTTCTATTGTAGGAAAGAATGGCAGTGGTAAAAGTACTTTAATTAAACTGTTGCTTCGTATAAATGATGTGAATAATGGCGAAATATTATTAAATAATCATAATATACATGATTATAGTGAAGAATTTTATAATACTAATATATCAGTTGTATATCAAAAACCATTTTTATTTAATATGAGTATAAAGGATAATCTTTTATTAATTAATAATGATTTTGATAAAATTTTAGATATTTGTAAAGAAATAGGAATTCATGAAAAAATCTTAAAACTAGAAAATGGATATGATACGATTTTAAATAAAGATGGTAATAATATATCAGGTGGCGAAAAGCAATTAATATGTTTAGCTCGTGTACTTTTATTAGACCCTAAGGTTTTAATTCTTGATGAGATTAACAATTCTTTAGATTTGAATGTTCAAAATGAATTACTAAAATTATTAGTAAAATTAAAGAAGAAATGTACAATTATTTTAATCTCTCATAATAATCACTTTATAAATATATCAGATAGTGTAATAAAAATTGACCAAAATTAATGGGAAATTACTATGCACTGGGGAGTGTGAAAGGCAAAATTGCCCAAATTATTTAAAACCATATATATAAATAAACATTCAATTTATCTTCTATGTATATTATGACATAGTCAGTTATAACCAAACATATAAAACCCAACTATTCATAAATGTACATTCTAGTCATGTGGAATGTTTGTGTGTGTTAAATAAACGATAAACTCTTATAAGTAAAGGAAAAATCAAAAAAAGAAAGGAGCTAATTAAATGATAGAAAAAAATAGCTCAGAATTAATAATATATGAATCAAAAGTTGGAAGTATCAAGCTAAATGTCAATTTAGAAATTGAAACATAAAACAATGAGAATGAAAGATTATATCCATTGAAAAAGAATATTTCAATTCTTTTAATAAAATTAATGAGATTACTGATAAATTAAGAAAAAAAATTTATACATGATAGACATTGTACCTATTTTGGACAAAGTCAGTTATAAAAAACATATTAAATATCACTTATTCATAATACTTAAATTTATCATATGTAATGTTTATGTATGTTGATTAGAAGATGAAAGGAGTATATTATGAATGAATTTGAAAAAATTGATATATTTTGTAATATTTTGAGTGTTCAAGAAGTATTTGAAGGATATGAAAAACGAAAAAAATACATTATTACAACGAGTGAAAAAAAATATTTTGTTAAAATATTACCGCATTCAATTAGTGAAGAAGAAATAAATAAAGTAAAATGGATTCATTTTGTTTATGAAGAAAATGGAATCCCTTTAATTCCGTTAGTAGATGTTAGTGTTCAAGGAAATCAAACGATATTGATTTATGATTATTTTGATGGACAGAATTTAAAAGAAAGTAATTTGTCTATTGTACAATGTAAAGAATATGGAATGAAAGTTGCAAAAGAAGTCAAGAAAATGAATGAAATTACTAATATTCCAATTTTTTTTCATGATTTTGATTTATCTCATCATTTTCATGAATATGTTAAAAGATTTCAAAAGGTAATCCAAGATAAAAAGGATTTATTTTATGAAGTTTTTGATGGGAAATTTGTTGAGCATTTATTGTTGAGATTTGAATCTTTGTATCATGATATCATTTCCAATGAAGTTATGTTAAATCACAATGATATTAAATTAGCTAATATTATGGTAGATGATGTGGGGAATTTTTATTTTGTTGATATTGATCCTATTGATTTAACTTATCGAGGGTTTAATGTTAATTATAGTATTTTTAATTTTTTGTTAGATATTGAAAGTACAAGAAATGAACGAGAGTTTATAAAAGCTTTTTTGAGAGAATATGATGGTTCAAAAAGTTTTATGAAAGAATTGGAATATTTTTTAATATCTGATTTTATTAATGAGTTAAGTAGGTTATTGGATCAAAACTTTACTTATTTATTAGAGCATACATCTTTTGTAAAGCGTTTATTATTTAATGACAATCATTCATTTCAAACAATAATTTATGAATCAATTTGATGGGGTGTTCATTTTAATTTGTATGATATTTTGGTATAATAAATTAAGAGGTAAGGTGAATTTTGATGGAGTATATTGATATTTATGATGAAGCGGACCAGTATATGGGGCAAGAAGAGAGAAGTGTTGTTCATAACAAAGGATTGTGGCATCATACGGTTCATTGTTGGTTATATGATAAGTAAGGCAATATTTTCTTTCAACGTAGAAAAGACGAGGGGACGCTTTATACGACTGCTTCTGGTCATTTAAAGGCTTCCGAAACCATTGAAGAAGGATTTCAAAGAGAAATCCAAGAGGAAATTGGAATTTCTGTAGATGCTAGTGATGCAACTTTTGTAGCTGTTGTGCCGTTTATGATGGATAAAACAATGAAGGATGGTAGTATTTTTCGTGATCGTGCTAGAGCTTATGTTTATGTAGATTTATATGAAGTTGATTCTTATCATTTTTCTTTTGATGCAAATGAAGTGACTTCTCTTGTTTTGGTAAATGCAGAAGAAACTATGCAATTATTGGAACAAGAACAAGGATTTATTGAAGGAAAAGAAATTGTTATGAAAAATGGAGTTTGTGAAATAATGGAACGAAAAATTGATTTTTCTGAATTTTTAGTGAATGAACATGAAACAGCTTTGGAAAAATATGGTGACGTTTTGAAAAAGGTAATTTCTTTAACCAAATGAAAACCGTATGTTTTGTTGGAATTAGTGATAAAGAAGGGATGGAGCCTTTTGATTCTCAAACGAAGTCTGGAATGTTAGTGGATCAAATGATTTCTTTAATGAATGTCAATGCTATTAAAATAAATTATGTTTCCTTTCCTCCACTTAATGAGAAAGGAAAGTTAAGATATCCTACGAAAGAAGAATTACAGAATTCTTTCCCTTTTTTTCGAGAGCAAATTGATTTGATTCAACCTGATGTTATTGTAGTGTTTGGAAATTTGGTCAAAAAAGAATTTTTTCATTATCATTTTTGTTTAGAAAAAACTATTTTTGTGTATCATCCATCTTATGTATATGTTTATAAAAGAGATCAAATATCGTTTTATGTAAATGATGTAGTAGGGCAAATAAAAAGAAGATTAAGTTTCGGTGAGTAATCTTCTTTTTTGTTTTATCTCTTTCATGATTTCTTCTTTTTCATATTCAAAAATTGGAGCATGGTATAAGATGGCATTGATTAAATTCTCTTCTTGGTTTTCATTTATTGTATTTAGGAAATTAAAATATCTTATTACTTTGTAATAATAATTCCAGCAATTGCATATCTTAGAAGATCAATTTTATAATTTTGATCTAGATATTCAATGAATGGATTTTGGTCATTTAGATTGATTGGATTTTCTTTTTCTAATAAGGTTTCGGTTTCTGGTTCTATGTAAGATGGAAAATTTACTTCGGTATCAAAACGTTTTTCAATTTTTTGATCTAAATTATCGAAATATCCTTCTTGATATTCCATATTTGAACATTGATATGATTTTATTATATTTAAATATTGGATAAATGTATCGTTTGGTAATAAAAGTAAATTGCTATTCCAGAAGAACATAATATTCATATTATATAATTTGATTGATTTTTGATTATCGATTAAGAATTGGTAAAATTTTTCATAACATATTTGAGGATTTTTTATAATGAAATCTTTCGGAATAGAACAATTTTGAATTTTTTCTAATAAATTATTTAATGTCTGAGGATTTGTATTTAGAAGAATTGAAGTAAAAAGTGGGTGATTGATATCCAAAAAAGAGAATTCTTTTTGATGAAGTATTTCTAATAATTGTTTCAATTCTTCAAAAGAATATTTTTCAATGATTCTTTTTTGTTCTTCTTCTTTTAATAAAAAAAAATTATAATTATAATCTAAAAAAAGGTTGATTATTTCTGAAGACCATTTTTGTTCTTCTTGTTCTAGTTGCATTTCTAATTTATTTAGATAATTATCATTGTGTGTGATGATACTTAAAAGATAAAATTCTAATAACTCTGGATATTTTTCAACATCAAAATCTAAATCTCGATATTTTAAAAATTGATTTTTTCGTTTTCTTCTTTGGGCTTGAATTTGATTATTTACTGTTTTTCTTATTTCTTTATTTCTTTCTATTTGATGAAGTATTTTTTTTCTTAACATCGTTGTTACGAAAGTAAAAGAGGTATCAATGTCTTTCTTTTCAAGAGGTAAAAAATTGATGTCAAGTTTGAATTTTCTTTGTATACTCAAAATTTTGTAATCTGAAAAGTAAGTTAATAATTTTTGATATTGATTAAAAGAATTACTAGGAATATTTGATAAAAGGTTAATTAATTCATAAGGAAATTCTGTTTGATTGAAAAAATTTTTATAATAGATAATGAATGAAGTAACAAAGTTTATTTTTACAAAGTTTTCATTCTGTTTATCTCTCTTTAATAAAATTTTCAGTGCTATAAAAATACTTTTAAAGAAGCCATATTTTTTTTGAAAATTATACATTTTACTATATTTTAATAATGGTTTTATTGAATCTGATTTCATGGCAATTCTTATTATTTCTATAAAATTTAAATAGTCTTTTATATTTTGAGATATACTTTCAATTTCATTTTTTAAATTCTCTTTTTGTTCGTTAGTAAGTGTGATGGAATTATCATATGCAAGAGCAAATAAATATTCATATAAGCAATTTTTATTTTTTTCTAAACAATTTGTTTCAATTTGATTCATTTCCTTTAATTGATTCTCTAATGTTTCTAGATAGTCGTGACTCATCTTTTTCCTCCTTTTCTCGGTTTAATAATTTGTAGATATCTTGTGTAACTTGTTCTTCTGTTTCTAAAAAATAAGGGTTTGTTGCAAGTAATTTATAGGCATTTAGTTGTTTTTTTAATAAATCATCAAAATATGCAAGTCTTTGACGGTATTGAATATTTTGCATGAAGTCTTTTTGAAATCCTGTTAAAATCAAATATGTTGTTTGGTTTATTTGATAGTAAAGAATTCGTGCTTGGCGAAAGCTTACTTCCCAATACATTTTTTCAAAAAATGCTTTGCTTCCTTTAAACGTACCATTGATAATCGAATCAAGTAATACTTTAAAGTCATTATATAATTCTCTTGGAATATCTTTTAAAATATTTTCGTAAAATTCGATTCGTTCATTATTTCTTCTTAAAAAAACTATTTTATTTGGAATGGTACTTGGTTGGTTTTTGTTTATTTTTGTTTCTTTTTTCGAAAACTTTAAATTTTTGATCCATTCTATGGTTTCTAATATTCCTTTGATTTCTTTTATAAAAAGATCTTTTTCTTCTGGTGCTGCTAATTCTCTTAGAATATTATTTAATTCTGAAGCTTCTATTAATAGTGAATTTATCACTTCTTGTTGTTCTCTGGGATGGTTTTCTAAAAAATTTTTGATTTCTTCTTTATTCCATTTTATTGAATGTTTGATTCTTTTTTTTGTTTGTAAAGTTTTGTTATCTGTTGGTGGAACAAATTCTAAAACTTTTGCTTTTGGTGGTTTGGTATTTATGATTCTTTCTCGATGTGCAAAAATTTGTTGTTTTGTTTGTAATTCTTGAAATAATTTTTTTTGCTGATTATAATATTCATATAAACGACTGATTTGATTTTCCATATTATGTCCCCTTTCTTTTTTAGAGCGTGTGTTATCATATCATGTTTTTTCGTTTTCTACAAGGTTAGGTAGGTGTTTTTTTGAAAGAATTACTTTCTCCTGCTGGAGATTTTTCTACATTGAAAATTGCAGTTCATTCGTTGTGCGATGCAGTTTATCTTGGAGGAAAGAAATTTGGTGCTCGAGCATTTGCTTCTAATTTTTCAGAAGAAGAGATGTTAGAAGCTATTTCTTTCTGTCATTTATATGGTGTTAAAATTTATGTCACCATAAATACTATGATTTATGAACGAGAATTCAACGAAGTTATTGCTTATATACGGTTTCTTTATGAAAATCATGTGGATGCTATTATTGTTTCTGATCTGGGAATTATGAAATTAGTGAAAGAAATGATGCCAGAAATGGAAGTTCATGTCTCTACACAAGCTCATACACATAATGTGGAACAAATTTCATTTTTGAAAAGATTGGGTGTGAAACGAGTAGTTCTTGCAAGAGAGCTATCTTTAGAAGAAATCAAACGGTTTCCATCTGATTTGGAATTAGAAGTTTTTATTCATGGTGCTCTTTGTATATCTTATTCTGGTCAGTGTTTATTTTCTTCCTTTTTATTTGATCGAAGTGGGAATCGGGGAGAATGTGCTCAAATTTGCAGACTTCCTTTTCAACTTTTAAAAAATGGAATGCCCATTCCTACAAAAGGACAGTATTTACTTTCTACTAAAGATTTAAATACTTCTACTTATTTTG
>CAOKLK010000039.1 GCA_948469295.1 uncultured Mycoplasmatota bacterium | reverse complement strand
AAAAAGTACTTTTAAACAGATCTACTTGATGACCATGAATCATAAAAATATCTTTATTTTTATAATGAAAGACCAAAGATTCATAAACAGTTAAAAGATTAAATAAATCTTCCTTTTTTCCTGTATCACCATTCTCAAATTGAGAAAAATACTTTTGTAAAATATTTTTTGATTTTTTACACATATCATGATTTCCGTATAACATAAGAAAACGATTTTCATCATAAAACTTTTTTAAAATCCGAAAAGTATCAATATGTTCTTTCAAAATATCACGATAATTGGAAACCTCCCACATATCATCGCCATCACCAAGTTCAATGTAAGTAAAATCTTTGTTATAGTAGTAAAGTAAAGCTTCTTCATAAATATTTTGATTTTTTAAAAAATTATCATAATTTCCACCATCTCCACGATGACAATCACTCATAATCACTAACTTACACGTATCATCAATATCCAATTGCAAAGAACGTGCAAAAATACGATCTAATTTCTGCATGCAATCCCATCTTTTCTGCTATATCATATGCAAATATTTAAAATAAGAAAGGGCACTTAATTGAAAAATAAAATACATATGAACGAAAAGAATAAAAGTACTAGACAGTAGAAACCGAAAGAAAATTGCAGAAGCAAAAAACTCATGCTATAATAAAACAAAAGATAAAGAGGTGGAACCATGAAAATGAAAAAAAAATACAAAATAGGATTAATCATAATTGGTACAATCATATTTTTCTTAGCGATTTTTGCAGTTTGGAAATTTGTATTAAAAAATGAATCACAAGAAAAACCACCAATCACCAATATAACAACAGTAACCAATCAAATTGAAGGATACAATTATACTTTAGAAGATCGCGATAGTGAATTATTTAATGAACTCTTTAAAGAATTAAAAACAAACTTAGAAAGTGGAAATGTTAACGAAGAAGAATATGCCAAAACCATAGCCAAGTTATTTATTGTTGACTTATATACCATAAATAATAAAATAAGTAAATATGATATCGGGGGGTTAGAATATTTATATGAAGGTGCCACAAATTCTTTTCGTGCAAAAGTTCTAGATTCTATTTATAAAACCGTAGAAGATAACTCTTACAAAACAAGAACCCAAGAATTACCTGAAGTAAATAACATCGAAATAGATGATATAAATAAAAATACATACCAAATGGAAAATCAGACGTTTGCATCTTATGAAATATCACTTTCATGGAATTATAAAAAAGATTTCGGTTATGATAAAAAAGGAATAGTAATTGCTGTAAAAAAAGAAAATAAATTACATATTGTTTCCTTTCAACCATTAAATTAATCAATTGATGATTGTACAAATAAAAAAAATTAGTTATAATAAATACAAAGATAAGGATGATTTTCATGCAAGAAAAAAATGAAATCAAAAATCATATAATAAAAATTGGCGTATTCGTCGTTGCAATAGTTGTATTAGGAATTAGTTTAAGTTACGCATATTTCACCGCAAATGGTGGAGGTCAAGCTGATATCACAGATACAAATGCCGCAATTTTTGAAGTAACAAGTACTTTAAAAGATAGTACTGTAATTCAAAATAATAAAATGGCATTGATCGATGCCTCGGATATTAAAACAAAAGCTGAAAAAGTGGAATTTTCAGTGACAAACTCTAATAATTCTACAGTAAATGCAAACTATCAAATCCATTTAACAAATATAATACTTTCAAAAAATTTATACAGTGAATATTTTAAATGGGAACTAGTAAAAAAAGTAGGAACCGAAGAAACTCTAATAACAAATGGAACATTTGAAAATGCCAAACGTTTAGATACTCCAGTTGATGGAGAAGGTGATAAAGCAGAGACAACTGTAGAGGAAATGATTTTAAATACCGATCCAATTTTAATTGCTAAAAATACAACCGATCAATTAATATTTCGGTTATGGTTAGAAAATGACCCAGATCAAAGTCAAATTGATTTAACCGAAGGACAATTTAAAGGAATACTAAAAATAGAAGCAACCCCAGTAAAATAGGAGCTTCTTTTTTTTAACTAAAATATGTTATAATAAGCTCGGAGTGATGAAATATGAACCAACTACTTAGTTTAATAATCACACTTGGAGTCGGACTATTTTTTTTAATTGGATTTCTCATGATGAAATGGACAAAGAAAAAAGAAAATTGGGCTTTGTTTTCCATAGGGCTTGCATTTCCCATCATGCTTGGAATGATCTTATTGGATATTATTCCAGAGATTCAAGAACTAACAAGGTCTTTAGAAAACTATAAAAAAATCATAACCATTTTGGGCTTTACAGGATTAGGTCTTTTGTTGTTAAAAGGATTAGATCTTTTCGTTCCCCATCATCATCATGATCATCACGATCACGAAAAAAATAAGATCGAACACAATGAGCATTTATTTCACATCGGATTGATTACTTCAATTTCTTTAATAATTCATAATATGATGGAAGGAATATCCATTTATACAACAAGTTTAAGAGATATCAAAACAGGAATATGGATGGCTTTAGCAGTATCTTTACATAATATTCCGTTAGGAATTGAGATTGCAGTAGGGTTAGAATCAAGCAATACCAAAAAGAAAATCAAATATCTGACCATTACAATGTTAACACTATCAAGTTTTTTAGGGGCTTTTTGTCTATTTTTATTAAATAACGCTATCAATGAAACCATATTAAGTGCGTTTCTATGTATTACCCTTGGAATGCTAATTTATATCACTTTATTTGAATTATTAAGAGAAATTTGGATGAATAGAACCAAGCGAGCAATTTATTGGGGATTAGGAATAGGAATAATGATAAATATTCTAATGGTGATATTATGATTGGGCTTGCGTTAGAAGGGGGAGGAACCAAAGGTTCTTACCAAATTGGTGCATATTATGCAATGAAAGATTGCAACATTAAATTTGATGGCTTTTGTGGAACCAGTATTGGATCATTTAATAGTGCCATGCTTGCTTGCGGAAAAGAAGAAGAACTATTAAAATTTTGGCAAAATATCAATATTGCTTCAATTTTTGGATTTGATCCAGAATATGTAGAACGTTTCATAAAGAAAAAAGTAAATTTAAAATTTTTAGAAAAAACCATTTTAGGAGCTTTTCACACTATTAAAAACCGTGGACTAACAACGCAAGGATTGGAACAAATATTGGATGAATATGTCAATGAAGAAGCGTTAAGAGAAAGTAAAAAAGATTATGGATTATGTACAGTGAAATTAAGTTCTTTAAAGCCATTATATTTATTTAAAGAAGATATGAAACCAGGAAAAATAAAAGATTACATTTTAGCTAGTTGTTACCTACCCTTATTTCGATTAAGAAGAACAGTAGATAATGCATTTTGTATAGATGGAGGATTTTACGATAATAGCCCAGTAAATATGCTAATTGACAAAGGATATACAAAAGTTTACGTGGTTCGACTTAACATTGGAATGAGTATAAATATTACAAGAAAGCCGAAAAAAAAGATTGATATTACCTATATCAAACCATCTCGTAATGTGGGATCAATTCTAGAATTAAACGATGAAAAAATTAGAGATAACATTTATATGGGATATTATGACACCCTAAGAGTTTTAAAAAAATTAGATGGTTATAAGTTTACATTTTATCCCAAAAGAGATTTCTATTTTGAATGGATCACTCGAAAAATAGATGATAGAAAATTAAGAAGAATAGAAAATTTCTTTTCAGTCAAAACCAAAAAAGCAGCTGTAATAAAATCAATAGAATATGTTATGGAAAAAGAAAAAATATATTATTATCAAATCTACCATCTTCCCAAAATAATTCATAACTTAAAAAAGAATTATCAAAAAAATCATTTTATCTATGATTTTATAGGAGATTTAAGATTTTTGTAGTATACTATTAACGAAAGGCGAGGCGTTATACCATGTTATTAGATTTACAATTATTCGGACGTGCTTATGAAGTTCGAAAAGCAAGCATTCAAAAGACAGGAGCTGCCAAAGCAAAATTATATTCAACGTATGCAAAAGAAATATATTTAGCAGCTAAAAAAGGAATTCCAGACATAGAAAGTAATGTTTTATTAAAAAGAATGGTGGAAAAAGCCAAAAAAGAACAAGTTCCAAATGATATTATAAATCGAGCAATTGATAAAGCCAAAGGAGCAGGAGGAGAAGATTATGAAACAGTAATCTATGAAGGATTTGGTCCTGGAGCTTCCACACTAATTATCAAAACATTAACAGACAATGTCAACAGAACCGTAGGATTTGTAAGAGCAGCTTTTAATAAAGTTCATAAATCTTTAGGAGTTACCAACTCTGTTTCCTATAATTATGATTATTTAGCTATCATCAGTGTAAAATCAAAAGAAGAAGAAAAAATCTTTAATGCCTTATTAGAAGAAGGAATTGATGTAGTGGACTTCGAAAACGAAACAGATGAAATTATCATTACAGTCCATCCCACAGATCACAATAAAGTAAAAGATGTCTTAGAAAAACTAATTCCTGATGTAACTTATGAACTAGATGAAGAAGGAATGTATCCAAAAGATAAAGTAACATTAGAAAATGAAGATTTAGAAACATTTCAAAAACTTTATAAAATGTTAGATGAAATAGAAGATGTTACAGAAATCTATCATAATGTTAATTTCGAAGAATAAAAAAGATGAATGATTCAAGTTTTCATCTTTTTTTCACAATTTTATTATAATATGCTTTATGAAGTAGGTGATATATTGAAAATTTTAGTATGTGATGACGAAGAATTAATTCGTGATGTAATCAAAGAATATTTACTCTTAGAAGGCTATGAAGTAAAAGAAGCTGAAGATGGAAGAATAGCAATTAATTTAATAAAAGAAGAAGATTTTGATCTAATTATCATGGATATAATGATGCCAAAATTAGATGGATATCAATCCGTAAAAGAAATCAAAAAAATAAAAGATATTCCAGTATTAATGTTATCAGCACGAGCAGAAGAATTCGATAAATTACTTGGATTTGAACTAGGAATTGATGATTATGTTACCAAACCATTTAGTCCAAAAGAATTAGTAGCAAGAATAAAAGCAATCACCAAAAGAAATGATAAAACCGTAAAAAATTATCAATTTGGAGGATTAATCTTAGATGACACTGCTCATGAAGTAACCATCGAAGGAGAGCTAATAAACTTAACGCCCAAAGAATATGAACTTTTAAAATATTTCATTGAAAATAAAAATATAGCTTTATCAAGAGAACAACTATTAACAAATATATGGGGTTATGATTTTTATGGAGACGATCGAACCGTTGATACACATGTCAAAACTTTAAGAAATAATTTAGGAAAATATCGTGATCTAATTACTACAATTAGAAAAATAGGTTACAAATTTGAATATAAAGAAAAAAACAACTAGTATAAACTTCAAAGTATTAATATATTTAATAACATTTAGTGTATCAATTCTATTATTATTATGGTTTTTTCAAATCATTTATCTATCCGTTTCCTATGAGCGATATCAAATGAGTAATATCAATAAAATAGCAAGCACTATCGAAAATGCAAGTGAAGAAAAAATCTTTGAAACCTTAGAAAAAATTGCCTATGAAAATGAAGTGTGTATTGAATACATATCTCCCTTAGAGACATATAGCTACAATACAAGAATGATTGGGTGTGAACTTGGAAGAGATAATCAAGATATTTTAAAAGCTCAAAAAGAACTAATGAAATCAACTCATAAAAAACAAGCCATTCGTCTAGTAAATCAAGAATATAAAGCCAAAGCCTATTTATATGGAATTAATAAAGAAAACGGCTATATTTTTGTATATAGCACCTTAGAAGACATTAATGGAACTTCAGTAGTCTTAAAAGGACAATTAATTTATTTAACAATCATTGCCATAATATTTGCTTCTGCCATATCTTATTTTCTATCCCATAAAATAACTAGACCTATTTTAGATATTACTGAAAAAGCTAAAAAATTAGGAACTGGTAAACATGATATCAAATTTGAAAAAAATGGAATTTTAGAAATCGACGAACTTGCAACCAATTTAAATAATGCTCAAAAAGAACTTTCTAAAACTGATGAATTAAGAAGAGATTTAATGGCAAACGTTTCTCATGATTTAAAAACTCCCTTAACCATGATCAAGGCCTATGCTGAAATGATTCGAGATATATCCTACAAAGATGATAAAAAAAGAGAAGAACATTTAAATATCATAATCTCCGAAACTGATCGTTTAAATATTTTAGTAAATGATATCTTAAATCTTTCAAAACTCCAAGCAGATGCCGAAGAATTAAAAAAAGAAACTTTTGATATTACCAAAGAAATAAAAGAAATCATTCAAAAATATGAAATTATTAAAGAAACAGAAAACTATAAATTTATCATAGAAATGCCAGAAAATGCTTATGTAAGTGCCGATAAAAATAAATTAAATCAAGTTATCTATAACTTAATAAATAATGCCATTAACTACACAGGAGATGACAAAACAGTTACCATTCGTATAATCGAAGAACGAGGAAAATATACCATTGAAATTAAAGATACAGGAAAAGGAATAAAAAAAGAAGAAATTGCTATCATTTGGGACAAATATTATAA
>CAOKLK010000038.1 GCA_948469295.1 uncultured Mycoplasmatota bacterium | reverse complement strand
AAGAAAATCGAACACATGAAAAGAAAAAGAAAATAATAATATTAAATAGCAATAATTATTATGATAATATTGTAAAATTTATCCAAGAAGGGATAACTAAAAAATTTATTTCGAAAGAAATATTAGAAAATGTAATCGTTATCACAGATACAAACCATTTCGAAAAATACATAAATAATGATAAAATAGAAGGAGAAAAAGAAAAATGAAAAATCAAAAAACAATGGAAGAATTAGTAAACTTTTGTAAAAACTATGGATTTATATTTCAAGGAAGCGAAATTTATGGAGGACTTTCAAATACTTGGGATTACGGTCCATTAGGAATTGAATTAAAAGAAAATGTGAGAAGAGCTTGGTGGAAAAAATTCATTCAAGAAAATCCCTATAATTATGGAATGCAAAGTGCAATTCTAATGAATCCTAAAGTCTGGGAAGCAACTGGACACGTTGCCAATTTTAATGATCCTTTAATGGATTGCAAAAAATGCAAAATGCGTCATCGTGCAGATAAAATAGTAGATGCTTACCTTCATGAACACAATATTGATGAATCAAGTGACGGATGGAGCAATGAAAAATTAGAAAACTTCATCAAAGAAGCAGAAATACCTTGTCCAAAATGTGGAGCTTGTGATTTTACTGAAATTAGAAAATTCAATATGATGTTTAAAACCTATATTGGAGTAACAGAAGATGCAAAATCAACAGTTTATTTAAGACCAGAAACAGCTCAAGGAATGTTTGTAAACTTTCCAAACATTCAAAGAAGCATGAGATTAAAACTTCCTTTTGGAATTGGACAAACAGGAAAAAGTTTCCGAAACGAAATAACCCCAGGAAACTTTACATTTCGTACCAGAGAATTTGAACAAATGGAATTAGAATTCTTTTGCAAACCAGGAGAAGATTTAGAATGGTTTGGTTATTATAAGAGTTTCTGTATGGACTTCCTAACTAGTTTAGGAATTAGCAAAGAAAACTTACGATATCGAGATCACAAAAGAGAAGAATTATCTTTTTATTCTGTCGCAACCACAGATATTGAATACAAATATATTCAAGGATTTGATGAATTATGGGGAATAGCAGATCGTACAGATTATGACTTAACGGTTCATCAAGATTATTCCAAAGAAGATTTAAGATACCTAGATCCCGAAACCAACGAAAAATATCTTCCATATGTAATCGAACCAGCCGTTGGATTAGATCGAATGATTTTAGCATTTCTTACAGAAGCTTATCAAAAAGAAATCATTGGGGAAGAAGAACGAATCGTTTTAAAATTTCATCCATATTTAGCACCAATCAAAGTAACTATTCTCCCATTAGTAAAAAAATTACATAGTAAAGAATCCTTAGAAATTTATGGACTCCTTTCCAAAGATTTCATGTGTTCATATGATGAAACTGGAAGCATCGGAAAAAGATATCGCAGAAGTGATGCCATTGGAACTCCATTTTGTATAACCGTAGATGATAATACAATCAATAACAAAACAGTAACCGTTCGTGATCGAGACACAATGGAACAAATTACAATGAAAATTGAAGAACTAAAATCTTATATTGAAGAAAAAATTAAATTTTAAACAAAAAAATAATCAAACAGAAAGAGCAATCTTTCTGTTTGATTTGTAAAAATTTTCTCATTGTGGTAATATGTGGTACATAACTGGGAGTGTTTCGTTGTGATCAAAGAAAAGGATAAAACATTTGCAAAGGGTATCTGCTTTTATAAACTATTTTGGATCTTTTTATTAGGATCTATTTTTGGTGCTTATTATGAACAAATTTTAAATTTATTCATTCATTATCATTATCATCATGAATTAGTTTGGCAATTAAGAAGAGGAGTGTTTTATGGACCAATCAGTCCAATCTATGGAATAGGGGCAGTTCTTTTTGCCATTTTATTATTAAGAAAAGAAAAAACAAATTTTCAAATATTTTTAGAAGGTGCATTCATTGGAGGAACTTTTGAATATTTACTAAGCTTTTTTCAAGAAACCCTATTTCATACCATCTCTTGGGACTATAGCAATGATTTCTTAAATATTAATGGACGAACAACCATCCCATTCATGATTGTATGGGGTCTACTTGCATTATTATTTGCTAAAGTTGTGTATCCCTTTTTATCCAATGTCATAGAATCATACCCCAAAAAATTCAGTTATATTTTGACACATACAATAATATTTTTATTATTATTAGATTTTGGAATTTCTTGGGGAGCATTATTTCGTCAACGCTTGCGTATAGATGGCATTCCTCCAATAACCAGAATAGGAACCTTTTTTGATAAACACTATGATGATGAAACACTAAAGAAATACACCATCAATATGAAAATAATCGAGGTGAAAAAATGACATCCCTTCAATTTTTTATTCACTACTTCTTTTTCCTTGCCATCATAATGAGTTTTTTAAAATATATATTATCCAGAAAAAACAAATTAAAATTAGCAAAAATAACTGATCAAAAACCAAAATTTACAATATTAATAACCACAAATAAAAGTTTGAAAGATTTAGAAGAACTTCTTATCAGTATTAAAAATCAATCTCGAAAAGTTCCAATGAAAGATGTTTATGTGATTCTGGAAGATCAAAAAGATGATCAAATAGAAATTTGCAAACAATATAAAGTGAATACAATAAAAAGAAAGTATTTCAAAAGACAGAGTAGAGGATATGCCTTAGAAGAAGGAATAAAATATTTAAAAGAAAAAAATAAAACCTATGATGCATATTTCATATTAGAATCCAACAATATCTTGGAGCAAGATTATCTAAAAGAAATGGAACAAGATTATCAAAAAGGTTTTCATATTAGCATGGGATATCAAAAACTAAAAAACAAAACCAAAATAATCAGTGTTTCAGAAAGTCTTATGGTTACCATGATAAACCAATGGATCAATCAAAGAAGAGTAAAACACCATAAAAATTTATTTCTTTCTCCTTCTGGTTTCTATATTCATGGATCTTTAATAGAAAAATGGAAATCATATCCATTCCACTCAAAAAACGATGAAATCGAACTAAGTTATTATGCTTGTTACCATGGATTAAGTATGAATTATAATCAAAATGCCATTTATAAAGTAAGCGAACCCGAAACCTTAAAAACCAGTATTCAAAAAAGAAAACAATGGCTTAAAAATTACAATCAAATCTGGTTACAAAACATTCATAATTTATTAGAAAAATTAACCAAAAAACCAAACAATCCAGGATCATTAATTTTAATGGCTATTGGAAGTTGTCCCCTAATATGTTTACTAATCTCAATAATACTCGGAATAATCTATTTAATAATATCAAAACACTATCTAATGTTATCTTTTGTTTTATTAGAGTTATACATCATATTAGTAACCTTAACTTATTTAATAATTTTAAAAGAAGGAGAAAAATTACATTTACCAGACCAAATCCAGAGCCTTGTAATTTGGTATCATCCAATCTTTTTCCTAACCTATATCTATGTCTTTTTCTTAACCTTATTTGAAAATAACAAAACCTATTAGAGAAGCTTGACAAACAAAAAAGATCTCATTATACTTGAAATCTAAGAGGAATACAACAAAATTTATAGAAAGGAATTCAAAAATGACAGAAACTGAAATAAAAAATGTCAAAGGAACCTTTGACTATTTACCGAAAGAACAAATGATACGAGATCATATCACAAAAACATTAACCCAAGTCTTTGAAAGTTTTGGGTATTTACCAGTAGTAACTCCAACTCTTTGTTATTATGATGTCTTAGCAAGCAAATATGGGGGAGGAGCAGAAATCTTAAAGGAAGTATACAAACTAACAGATCAAGGCGAAAGAAATTTAGCTCTTCGATATGATTTAACCATCCCTTTTGCAAAATTGATTGTGTTAACCAAAGATATTACTATGCCTTTCAAACGCTATGAAATTGGAAAAGTCTTTCGAGATGGTCCGGTAAAAGTTGGAAGAAATAGAGAATTCATTCAATGTGATGTGGATGTAGTAGGAATATCAGATGTTTTCGTTGATGCCGAATTAATCAGTCTTTACATCACAGCCTTCAAACAACTAAATATTTCTTTTACTGTAGATTATAACAATCGAAAATTAATGACAGGAATTTTAGAAGAGTGTGGTATCTTAGAAAACCAAATGTTAGATGTCATAACCGTGATTGACAAATTTAAGAAACTAACCAAAGATGAAATTAATAAAGAGTTTTTAAATTGTGGAATAACGGAAGAGCAAATAAATCAAATTTACAAATATTTTCATTTTGGATTTGAAAATTTAGCAAAAGAGTTCCATAATACCAAAAATGAACACATCCAAAAAGGAATTGAAGAATTAACAGAAGTAAAAGAATATTTAGAAAACTTAGGAATTACAGAATACACAAATATTGATCTAACATTAGCAAGAGGATTAAACATTTACACTGGAACAGTGTTTGAAGTATTTGCCAAAAATAGTAAAGTTACTTCTGCAATTGGTGGAGGAGGAAGATACGATAAAATAATCACTAACTTTATACATAATGGAGAAGAATATCCAGCAGTGGGATGTAGTTTTGGATTAGATGCTATTACGGAAGTTGTAAAAGAACAAAGCAACACTCAAAATATAAGAAGTATTGATTTATTTATCGTACCAATGAATACCAAAAAAGAATCGCTAAAACTTGCGAATCATTTAAGAAGCTATGGAATTCGTGTCGACCTTCAATATACAGAAAGAAAATTAAACAAAATTCTAAATTGGATCGATCGTTCTGGCATACCTTTTGTCATTATTCTCGGAAGTGATGAAGTAACAAACAATAAAATTATTTTAAAATGTATGAAAGAACAAAAGGAAACTGAATTTTTACTGGAAGATTATGAAAAAATCGCATCATACATAAATACATATAGAACGGAAAACCTGTAAAGGTTTTTCTTTTCGATAGAAAAAAATTTGATATAATAAAAAAAGGTGAAGTATATGAAATTAGATTATCAATTAAAAAAAGTAGAAAAAAATACAAAAGCCCGTTTGGGAGAATTTCAATATCTCGGAAAAACATATGAAACACCAATGTTTATGCCAGTCGGAACGCAAGCAACGGTAAAAACGCTGAGCCCAGAAGAAATCAAAGAAATGCATGCTGGCATTATATTGGCAAACACCTATCACTTATGGTTAAGGCCTGGAATGGATTTAGTCGAAAAAGCTGGAGGATTACATAAATTTATGAATTACGATGGGCCTATACTAACTGACTCAGGAGGATACCAAGTGTTTTCCCTTGCCAAAAATAAAAAGAAAGACATCACCGAAGAAGGAGTTCATTTTAAAAGTCATATCGATGGGCAAAATTTATTTTTAACTCCCGAACTTTCCATTCAAATCCAAAACAAACTAGATAGTGATATTGCAATGAGTTTTGATGAATGTCCCCCCGCTAGAGCCGATTACGAATATTTAAAAGCGAGTGTCGAAAGAACAATTCGTTGGGCCAAAAGAGGAAAAGAAGTTCACAAAAACCCGAATCAAATGCTTTTTGGAATAGTCCAAGGTGGAGCCCATAAAGACTTAAGAGAGTATAGTGCCAAAGAAACAGTAAAACTAGATTTTGATGGATACAGTGTTGGAGGAGTAGCCAATGATCACGAAAGTAAAGAAGATATGTACAAAGCCATTGATTATTCCATACCTTATCTTCCAGAGAACAAATTAAGATATTTAATGGGAATAGGAGAGCCAATTGACATTTTAGAAGGTGTTATTCGAGGAATCGATATCTTTGATTGTGTGAGTCCCACTAGATTAGCTAGGCATGGACATGCTCTTACAAAATATGGAAAAATTAATTTAAAAAATGCCAAATACAAAGAAGAATTTACACCCATCTGTGATCATTGTGATTGTTATGCTTGTCAAAATTATACCAAAGCTTATGTAAGACATTTAATTACCGCCAATGAAACCTTTGGAGCAAGACTTCTTTCCATTCATAACATCAGATTTTTAATTCGGATGACAGAACAAATAAGAGAAGCAATTAAAAATAATACCATATTAGAATACAAAGAAGAATTCATTAAAAATTATTATGGTGATAAAAATGAATAAAAACATAACAATTATTTTTTTAACTGGAATTGCAAGTATTCTCATTATAGGGCTTCCAACTGTTCTAAAAATACACAATGCTCATGAAGAAAGATTGTATGAAGTTGCAACCAAAAAAATCATCGAAAGTGCCGAATTATGTTATCGAGAACAAATTTGTATAAAAGAAGAAATGACTTTAAAAGAATTACAAGCAACAGGATATCTAGAAGAGAATATCATTAATCCTAAGACAAAAACATATTTTGATGAAAATTTAAAATTAATCGAAGAAAATTTTCAAGTGAAGATGGAAGAAATATAAAAAATTCCTTGCTTGGAATTTTTTTAATGGAGAGAATTTTCTTGTTTATTAATTCCCAACATCGCCCCAACAATAGTGACAAATAAGAACAGTAAATAATAAAATAATCTTGGAAAAGTAAACGGAGATTGAAAAAATATGACATTAATTAATAAAAGAAGTAACATCCAAATTCATCCAACATTAATTCCTTCTATAATTCCTCGTTTAGTCGCTTGTTTTCCATTGCTAAATCCTCACAAAAATACCCTCACATTAATATA
>CAOKLK010000037.1 GCA_948469295.1 uncultured Mycoplasmatota bacterium | reverse complement strand
ATAATTGTGATTCCTTTGGCTCTCACTGCCGCTAGCATTAAATTTATTGTAGCACCAACACTTGGAAAATCTAAATAAATTGGTGCACCTATTAAGTCTTTTGCATGAATAATATATTTATCGTTTTCTTCAATAATTGTGGCACCTAACGCTTGAAATCCTTTTAAATGAAAATCTATTTTTCGATTTCCGATATTACATCCTCCTGGAAAGTAAATTTCTACATGTTTTTTTCTTCCTAATAAAGCCCCCATAAAGTAATAACTTGCTCGTAATTTACTTGATAAGTCTTCTGGTATTGTAATGGATTCTATTTTTTTAGAATTAATATAAACTGTTTTTTCTTCTTCTCTTACTTCGCCTTTTAATATTTTAATAATATCTAATAATACTTTTTTGTCTGAAATGTTAGGTACATTTTCTATTTTTATTTCTTCATCACACAATATTGCGGCTGGTATTAAAGCTACTGCACTATTTTTCATACCACTTATTTTTATGGTACCAGATAAAGGCTTACCACCTTCAATAATTATTTGTTTCAATAAACTCCCACCTTTTTTGTCTTAATTTAATATATAGGAAAGATTTCAATTTGTAAAGATTCTTCTCCTTTTATTTACAGAGATGTAAAATACCTATGCTAATTAATAAAATAGCTCCCAAGATGCTTGCATAGGTTCCTAGTAGTTTACTTGCATATTTTCCAATTAATAATCCTAATCCAGTAAAAAGAAAACTTATGATAGAGAAAATTAGTAATGATAGAAAAATATTTGAAGTGATTGCATTTAATCCTAGTCCTGTTGAAAAGGCATCAATGGATACTCCAATTGCAAATAAAAACATTCCAAAGATATTTAGATTGACTGTTTCTTCTTCTTTTAAAAATAATTCATATAACATTTGGCCAGCAATAAATAATAAGATGATTCCTAATAATAAGTTACTGTTAATTTGGAATGTTTTTACTAAATTTGTTCCAATGATAATTCCTATTAATGGCATTAAAAAATGCATGATTCCTACAATCATAGATAATGTAATACTTTGTTTTATAGTTAGATTCATCGTTCCAAGTCCTAAGGAAAGAGAAAAGGTATCCATGCTTAAAGCTACTGCAATTATGAAAATACTTACTATTTCTATCATAAGAAAACCTCCTATCACATTATATGGAGGAGGCGATATTTCATTACAAATACTTTTCTAATATTTTTTTTACATAAGATTCATATTTTACATCATCCAGATTTGTTTCTTCTGCTTCTAACAGACATAGTGGAGGGAACATTACACACCACCAATTTTTCCCAGTTCCATTTCCTAGTGTGATTACTAAGGATTCATAATTTCCTTCTTTATAAGTAACTCCTTTATATATTTTTTCTGGAAAGTAGTTTTCTCCAAAGTTCATTTGATAGGATACATTGTAGTTTTTGACAATATTATGGATTTTATCTAAATCATTTTTTATTAAATTTCTTGCTTCTTCTATTGTTTTTGCTTCTGTCATTAGACGATTCATTTCTTTTTCTACAGCATTTTTTATTTCTATTTTTAAATTTTGATCTTCTTCTGAATTACTATTTGCTATTACTCGAAATCTGATTGATTCATCGGGAATTAAAATTTCGGTATTATTATTTGTTATGGCATAACAAACTGTTATTATAAATAATATAATTATTAACTTTTTCATTTTTTCACCTATTTTATTCATGGGTGATGGTTTTATTTTTTATTCACTTTATTTTGATTTTCATAAAACTCGACAATTTTTTTATCATAATACATAATTTTTCCAGATGGTAAAAGAAGGATTCGTTCAATTCCTAGTTTATCTACAAAATGGGGATTATGACTTACTAATAATATGGTTCCTTTATATGTTTTAAAAAAATTTGCAATTAAAACTTGGGTTTCTGGATCTAAATGATTGGTTGGTTCATCCAATAATAATAAATTTGCTTTGCTTAGTGTAAGTTTTGCTAAAGCCAAACGACTTCTTTCCCCAGGAGAAAGGACCGAAACTTTTTTATTAACTTCGTTATTTTGGAATAGAAAATTACCTAATTGTGCTCGAATTATCGCATTATTTTCTTTGGTATCTTCCATATTTTCTAAAATTGTTTTTGAAAAATTTAAAGTTTCATGCTCTTGGGCATAATAAGATATTTTGGTTTTTTCAGCTATTTTTATTTTTCCTTCTGTTGGATTTAGCTCTTGATGGATTAATTTTAATAATGTTGATTTCCCTACTCCATTTTCTCCAACGATTAAAAATCTTTCTCCTCGGTAAATTTCAAAATTTAAATTTTCGTATAATGTTTTTTGGGGAAGATATTGAAATGACAAATTTTCGACTTTTAGAGGAATAGTACTTCCTAAATCATCTATTTTCATTTTGATTTTTATACTTTTTTCTACAGGTCTTAATTCTATTTTATTTTCTAATAATTTATTTAAGGATTTTTCACGTGATTCGGCCATTCTTTTTCGTTTTCCAGAAGAATTACTATATAGGTTTACAATATCTTGTAATTTTTTTATTTCTCTTTCTTGGTTTTTATAAGCATTTTCTAAAGCCTCTGTTTTGGATTCTTTGATTTTTCGGTATTTTTCATAATTTCCGTTGATTAATTCTATTTGTTTTGTTAATTTATCAATCCATAATGTTTTATTGGTTACTTGATTTAAAAAATCTATGTCATGAGAGATAACTAAAATCATGCCTGGATAATCTTTTAAATAATTAATTATTTCTTGTTTTGTTTCTAAATCTAAGTGATTGGTCGGTTCATCTAACAGAATAATTTCTGGTTTACTATAAAGTAATTTTGCAAAAGCTATTTTTGATTTTTGTCCACCAGAACATTTTTTTAAAGGTAAATCTAATAATTCACTCGATATTTTTAACATATTGATAATTCTTAACAGAATGCTATCCGCTTCATAATAATCCCAGTAATCTAATTGAGATTGGATGTATTCTAGACGTTTTTCTATTTTTTTATTCGTACTATCTTCTGATAATTTTAAGTACAAATTACTCATTTCGCTTTCTAATTTTTTTATTGGTCTTGCTGTTAATAAATAATCCCATACAGTAGTATCATTATTAGGAATTTCATCGGTAATAACTTGTGGAAGATAAGAAATTCGATAGTTTGAAGTGATTTTTATCGATCCATAATCTGGTTCTAATTCTTTTAATATTAATTTAAATAGGGTACTTTTTCCAGCACCATTTTTGCCAATAATTCCAATATGATCTTTTTGTTTTAATTCAAAACTTACATCATTATAGATTATTTCATTATTGTATGCAAACACTAAATTCGTTATATTCATGTTAATCTCCTATTTTTTTTAAAAATATATATCGATCTCTATTTTGGTAATCTTTTTCAATTTGTACTTGATACATAGTAATATTTTCTTCTACTAATTTTTTTATTGATTCTCCTTGGTTCATTCCTATTTCAAACGCAATCAATTTTGGTTTCTTTTTGCTTACTTTTATATTTTTTATAATATTTTTATAAAAGAATAATCCATTATCTTCCGCAAAAATTGCATTTTGTGGTTCATACTTTGTTTCTTTTCCAACTGATTCATTGCTACTTACATAAGGAGGATTACTAATTACTACATCATAGTTATCCATTGGTTCTTTTATCATATTTTTTTTCATGAAATTTATTTCTGTGTGATTTTTATATGCATTTTCTTTTGCGAGTTCTAAAGCTTTCTCATTTATATCTAACGCGTTCATCAAGCAATCAAAATTTTTTTTAATTGCTATTGCTATGCATCCACTGCCTGTTCCTAAATCGATAATATTTGGTTTTATTATTTTATTTTCTTCCATTTTTTTGAGAATTTTTTCAACAAATAATTCGGTTTCAAAGCGAGGAATTAAAACATTTTCGTTCACTTTAATAAAACAATCATAAAAATCAACATTTCCTATTAAATATTGAACAGGATAATTTTTTTCTAACCTATTTAATACTTCTTCCATCTGACTTTGATATTTTTCTATCAATAGTTTCCAATCGACATCTGTAATATTTTTCGGTTTTGTTGGAAAGTATTTATAATTTTCTTTTATATGATCTATTATTTCATTTAGTACTTTTTCTCGATTTTGGGCAGTATTATAAAAAGGAATCTTATGTTCTAAACAAAAATTTTTTATCTCTTTGCTATGTTTTAATTCTGATCTAATATGTTTTTTTAGGTCATTATCTGATAAATTGTAAGTCCAATCATAAATTGTATCATTGTCTTTCATTTGTTCTAAATATTTTTCGACGGTGATATTTTCTATTCCTAACCCATAAATTAAATTTTTTTCATTTTTAAAATTTTTTAATACATTTTCAAAAGATAATTCTAAGCCTTCTAATATATATCCGAATTCTCCATGAGATTGTGTTTTCATTTTTTTTAAATATGAAGTTAAGAATTTTTGAAATTTTTTATTTATGATAGCTGTATCTACTCCAATTTCTAATTTTGGAAAAATTTTAAAAAAAGTGTCTCTAAGTGAATCTACATGAATCATATGATAAGGTAACACTTCGGCTATTTTTGTTGCTAAGGTATTTTTTCCACATCTACTTCTTCCAATAATTATGATGTTTTTATAAATTTCACTCATATTCTCACGCCTTTTTTTGATTATTATATCACATGAAAAAAGAAAGCTTTCGTTATTCTTCTCCTGCTAGCTTTCTTTTTAAATCTTCTGTTATTAATGCATCTATCACAGGTTCCAATTCACCATCCATGACACGATCTAATGACATTATTGAAAAGTTGATTCGATGATCAGTTACTCTATTTTGCGGATAGTTGTAGGTTCTTATTTTTTCAGAACGATCTCCACTTCCTATTTTTGATTTTCGTTCATTACCTACTGCTGCATCTTTTTTACTTTGCATATCATCATATAATTTGATTTTCAAGATTTTCATTGCCTTGTCTTTATTTTTCATTTGACTTCTTTCATTTTGGCAAGTTACTACTGTATTGGTTGGTAAGTGAGTAATTCTTACTGCGGAATTTGATGTATTTACAGATTGTCCACCTGCTCCGCTACTATGATATACATCTATTTTTAAGTCACTTTCTTTGATTTCTATATCCACATCTTCTACTTCTGGCATTACTAATACGGTTGCGGTGGATGTATGAACTCGGCCTTGTGTTTCTGTGACTGGTACTCTTTGAACTCGATGTGCACCGCTTTCATATTTTAATTTGGAATAAACATTTTCTCCTTTAATCATACACTCGACCTGAGAAAATCCGCCACTTGATCCTTGTAATTCATTATTTATTTCTAGTTTCCAACCATTTTTTTCTGCATAATATGTATACATTCGAAGAAGATCCCCAGCAAAGATGTTGGCTTCATCACCTCCAGCGGCTCCTCTAATTTCCATAATGACATTTTTTCCATCGTTTTCATCTTTTGGAATTAAAAGAATTTCTAATTCTTGTTTTATTTTTTCTAATTTTTCAGTATTTTCAGCAAGCTCTAATTCAGCCATTTCTTTGAAATCTGGATCATTTATTAATTTTTTTGATCCTTCAATATTTTCTTTGACTTTTTTATATTCTTCATATTTTTCTACAATTTCTTTTAAATCGCTTTGTTCTTTTGATAGTTTTTTTACTTCATTAAAATTTGCCATAATTTCAGGATCCATTAATTGTTTTGAAATGATTTCATATTTTTCTAAAATTGTTTCTAATCTATTTTCCATTTTTTGTATCCTCTCTTTTATAGAAATTTTATTTTATTGTTCGTCTTCTTCCTCATCAATTACTACTAAATCTTTTAAATCTTCATCGCGGGAATCTTCTTCGTCTTCATCAAAAAATTCTTCTTCTTCCTCGTTTTCTAATTCTTCATCTACTTCTTCAACAAATATATCTTCATCATCTTCATCAATAATGACTTTTTCACTATGTTTTTCTTTTAAATCCCAAAATCCATCTTCTAACATGATAAATCTTTTGTCTGTTGTAAGGATTGCAAAAAAATCGGCAATTTGATTTTCAAATACTTGATTTGATAAATTTAAAATATCACATACTTTTTTGAATAAATCATTTATTTTCATTTTTTTCTTTTCTTCTTGTAATATTAAATAGGCAATATCATCATAACCCATAAGTTCTAATTCTTCTTTTGTTATATCTTTTAATTTCATTTTTTATCCTCCTAGTAAAGTTGTTTTCTAAACCCAGAAAACATTATACGATAATTTTTTTCTAATGTGGAAATAAATTCATTATTTTTTCAAACTTTTCATTTATTTGCCATTCATTCTACGCCATTATATGCAAAATCTATGCCGTTGTCTATCTTTATTTTAAAAATTCTATAAAAATTTTATTTTTTTGATCATCAGTTTCTAATACATAAGCAATTTCAATTCTATTTTCTTTTTGTTCATAAAATGAATCATCTACTATAATATCTAATATAATATGATGTGTTTTTAATTCATACATACATTTTTCTTTATCAAAATCAATTTTTAAATAAAATTCATCATTGAATCTTTCTAATATTTTTTGTTTTAAATCTAGATGATGTTCTATATTTTCTAATTGAAATGAAATTATTTCATTCTCTTTTTGATATTTGATGTTTTTTTCATTTATTATTAATTCATTTTCTTTATAT
>CAOKLK010000036.1 GCA_948469295.1 uncultured Mycoplasmatota bacterium | reverse complement strand
TATATCAAAAAAACCACACCCTTTGTGGTGCGGTTCAATTTTCAATTTAGGAAAAGACACTTTAATTTTAGTGTCTTTTCTTATGCAGATTTCCGATATTCTTCTCGTTCGTCCTTTTTTAAAGTTCTTACTTTAATATCTTCTGGACTAGATAAAATATATTCTTCATCAATAATAATTGGATTGGCTTTTTCTTTTGCATCTTTTTTGGTCATCTTCTTTTTCTCTTCCAAATCTTTCACAACTAAATTTTGACAAGGTTCAAAATTCTCAGTAACATTTTCAAATGTTGACTGATAAAAACGGGCAACTTTCATATCCATAGATTCTTTCCAAATAGAAACAGCCTTTTCTTCTTCTTTTAAATAATCATAATTTTGATTAATTTCATAGTTCATGTCTTTTAACTCATCCATGTGTTTTTCTTTTGTTTTTAAAACCTCAGAAATCTCATCTTTTATTATGCTTTGCTTTTCTTCAATGGGTCCAAGTTTTTCGATTTCTCGTTCAATTAATTTTTTATATTTTTTTCTTTTTTTGGGACTTAAAATCAAAAAAAGGGAACGTTTTAATTTTCGAATTCTTCCAAGTGCAAATAAACGTTTAAATTCTAAAAGACTAATAGCTCCATTTTTGTTATTAATAGTGCCCTCATCTTTTGCAATTTGTTTTTTGATATCTTCTCGCTTTTGTTCCAAATTATAAATTATTTCCATTTGCTTTTTATATCGTTCTTTTGCTTCGTTTAAATGTTTTTCTTCATCTTCAAGATATTGCAACAACTTTTGATGTATTTCAGAATCTTTTTTGATCAATTTCCAAATTTTATCTGTTTCAATATGAAGCATTTTTTCTCACCTGAACATATAATAGCAAAATCTGCATGAAATCGCAAATAATCCTCTAGAAAAGAGGAATAAAAAAGAAGCGAAAGAAAATACTAGTAATAGCATTAGGAAAATGGTATATTAGGATTATAAAATAGAAAATAAAACATTTCACTTGACGAAAGAAGATGTAGTTTATGAATCAGAAAAAAGTCTGGATGACACTAGGTTGCATAGGAATATTGTTAATTATAGTAGGAGTTTCCTATGCGTATTGGAGTTTAACATTTATGCAGGACCAAAATAATGTCGTAACCACAAATTGTTTTGAAATAGAATTTCTAGAAGGAGAAAAAATAAATTTAACCAAAGCCCATCCCAAAAGTGATGAAGAAGGTCTTAGTTCCAAACCATATACTTTTATCATAAAAAATGTCTGTGATGGAAGTGCAAACTATCAAATTAATCTAGAAACAATAACTCATGATGGAAAAAAGCTACCCGATCAATATTTAAAAATAAACTTAATGGAAAGTAATATATCAAAAATCACAAGTAAGCTAGAAAGTAGTTTAAATACAGAAGTAACGATCGATGGAGCAGTAAATGCCTATCAATTATTAGTTGGAGAATTAAAACCAAGAGAAGAAAAAGAGTTTTCATTAAGAATCTGGATGCACAGTGAAGTTACAGCAGAAAATAAAGATAGTATGAATGCAATCTATAATGGAAAGATTAGTGTAATAACAAGTTATGCCTTAACAAGCTTGATAGATATTGTAAAATTAGCACCAAAAGTAACCGAAGGTGAAGGATTATATGAAGTAGATCATTCTAATGCGAATATAACCTATACAACAAATGAGACAGAGATCAATAATTTAAAACAGACTGAGCTTCGTTATGCAGGAGTTAATCCAAATAATTATGTCGAATTTAATAATGAGCTATGGCGAATAATCGGACTTGTCAATACTCCCGAAGGACAAAGAATAAAGCTGATAAGATATGATGGTATTGGATCTTATTCTTGGGATACTAGTGCATCTAATGTCAATTACGGTGGAGGAGTGAATGAATGGAGTCAAGCGGATGTCATGAATTTACTAAATAATGGTGGCTATTATAATCGGACGAGTGGAACCTGTTATAATGGTCAAAATAATGCCACAGTGGCATGTGATTTTAGTGGATTTGGTCTTTTAGAAGAATCAAAGAGTATGATCGATCGTGTTACCTGGAATATCGGAAGTAATGGAACTACTTCTTATGACAACATTGATCCAAATACTTTTTATAATCTAGAACGAAGCAATACCATAGGAAAAATATGTAGCAGTGGAATAGGGTGTAATGATACAATATCTAGAACTACAACTTGGAATGGTTCTGTTGGATTGATGTATCCTTCAGATTATGGATATGCTACAAGTGGAGGAGTTACAACCGATAGAAATACTTGCTTAAGTACAGTCTTATCTCCTTGGCAAATAGAGTGCAAAGAGAATAATTGGCTATATAAAAACAAAGAAGAGATTTGGACAATGACACCATATGCATTTTCTGGAGGTGCAGGTACAGCATTTCGTATAAATGGAGGAGGTAATATTCATACAGATAATGCAAATTATAATTACACAATTTATCCAGTTGTTTATTTAAAATTAGAAATTAAAGTGCAAAATGGAAATGGATCACAAAATACACCATTTGAATTAAGTATATAATGAAAGACGAAAGTCTTTTTTTATTGCAAAATTTTTAAAAATCCCAAAAAGATAACAAATTATACTACTAGTGAAAACTTATAATCTTTGATATAATAATATCGATGTTTATGAAAAATATATATAGCGTAACCAAAGAAGATTTAGAAGCATATTTCTTGGAAAAAAACGAAAAAAAATTTAAAGCCATTCAAATATTTGAATGGTTATATCAAAAAAGAGAAAATAACATAGAAAACTGGTCGAATATTAAAAAAGAAACGAAAGAAAAGCTCATTCAGGACTTTGCATTCGATATGCCTGAAATAATCAAAAGAGAACAAGATCAATTAACAGAGAAATACTTAATCAAACTAAATGATCAAGAACATATTGAAGCAGTTTTAATGCGTCATGATTATGGAAATTCGGTATGTGTATCTAGCCAAGTAGGGTGCAACATGGGATGTGCTTTTTGTGAGTCAGGAAGATTAAAAAAAATTAGAAATCTTGAAACTTATGAAATGGTTTGTCAAATTCTATTAATTGAAGAATTAATCAAAGAAAGAATATCCAGCGTCGTAATAATGGGAATTGGAGAACCATTAGATAACTATGATAATGTCATAAACTTTATCAAAATTATAAATGATGCCAAAGGAATTGCAATCGGAGCAAGACATATTACATTATCTACTTGTGGCTTAATTCCTAAAATCAAAGAATTGTCAAATCTTCCCTTACAAATCAACTTAGCAATCAGTTTACATGCTTCCAATAACGAATTAAGAAATCAATTAATGAATGTAAATAAAATGTATAATATTGTAGATTTAATTAACACAATAAAAGACTATATTGACAAAACTAATAGACGAGTAACGATAGAATATGTTATGCTAAATAATATAAATGATGGGATTGCCAATGCCAAAGAATTAGCAGATTTATTAAAAGGAATGAATATCTATGTAAATTTAATTCCTTATAATGAAACCAATCATTTAGAATTTAAAAAAAGTACCAAAGAACAAATATTAAAGTTTTATGATACATTAAAAAAGAATAAAATTAATGTAACAATAAGAAAAGAATTTGGTAGTAAAATATCTGCTGCTTGCGGTCAATTACGAAGTAAGGAAGTAAAACCTGATACGAGTAGCAAAAAGTAGGTGGAAAAATGAAATCCTTTTATTTAACAGATGCTGGGCGAGTAAGAAGCCATAACGAAGATAGTGTCACAATTTTAAAAAATGCAAGCCAAGAATACTTATTAATGGTTGCAGACGGAATGGGAGGACATCGTGCTGGGGAAATTGCCTCATCCATGGCCGTTACTCATTTTGGAAAACGTTTTACTAGCATTAGTAGCATTGGATCCAAATTAGATGCCGTCAATTGGATGACAGACAATATCAATGAAATCAATAAAAATATATTAGAATATGCCGAAGAAAATCCAGATGCCAAAGGGCTTGGAACAACTTTAGTATTAGCATTATTAACCAAGGACTATTTAATTTTTGGAAATATTGGAGATTCTTCAGGGTTTGTATTAAAAAATAAAAAACTCCATAAAATAACCCATGATCATACTCTCGTAAATCTTTTAGTGCAAGCAGGAGATTTAACAGAAGAAGAAGCCAAATTTCATCCGAAAAAAAATGTCTTAATGAAAGCTTTAGGAGCAGCCGAAAAAGTAGAGTTAGATATATTTTCTGTAGAAACCGATATTGAAGGAATTCTTCTTTGTAGTGATGGTCTTACCAATATGCTAACCAATGAACAAATAGAAAAAGTCTTAGAAGACAAAGAACTAGAAATTGAAGAAAGAGTCATTAAATTAATTCGTAAAACAAATGCCCGTGGAGGAACAGACAATGTCTCAGTAGCATATTTAGTTTTGGAGGATGGTGAATAAAATGATAATGAAGGGGCAAAAGATTAGTGATCGTTACCAGATTATCAAATCAGTAGGAGAAGGTGGAATGGCCAACGTTTACTTAGCATATGATACGATTTTAGATCGTAATGTGGCAGTAAAAGTATTACGAGGAGATTTAGCAACCGATGAAAAATTTGTTCGTCGTTTTCAAAGAGAAGCTTTATCTGCAAGTAGTTTAAGTCATCCCAATATCGTAGAAGTATATGATGTCGGAGAAGATAACGGTCAATATTATATCGTCATGGAATATATAGAAGGAAAGCATTTAAAAGAATTAATCAAAAAACGTGGAAAACTAACAACATCCGAAGTCATTGACATCATGTTACAAATCAGTGATGGATTAAGTGTTGCTCATGATTCTTATATCATTCATCGTGACATCAAACCACAAAACATTATGATTCAAGAAAATGGCTTAGTGAAAATTACTGACTTTGGTATAGCGATGGCTATGAACGCAGCACAACTTACCCAAACAAATTCCGTCATGGGAAGTGTTCACTATCTACCACCAGAACAAGCAAGTGGAAATGGATCTACTCTCCAAAGTGATATTTATTCTATGGGAATATTGATGTATGAATTGCTAACCGGAAAATTACCATACAAAGGAGATAATGCTGTTGAAATAGCGTTAAAACATTTAAAAGAATCCATTCCAAATATAAAAGAAGATCTTCCAGATTTACCTCAAAGCATTGCCAATATTATCATCAAAGCAACTGCCAAAAATCCGAAAAATCGTTATGAAGATGCAAGAGAAATGCATGAAGATTTATTAACTTGCTTAGAAGATTCTCGAAAAGAAGAGCCAGAAATCAAATTAGATCATCCAGAACATGTTGCAGATGAAACACCAAAAAATAAAAATAAAAAAGAAAAACATGAAAAAAAATCAGAGAAAGAAGAAGGGGAAGAACTCATAGCAAAACAAATTACCGATAAAGATTTAAAAAAACAAAACAAACTAATTATTGTTTTAGCATCCATCTTTACAGGATTAATCATCATTATTACCACTATAGTTGTCCTAATACCAGCACTCACTACGCAAAAAGAAATTACTATTCCTGATATTGTTGGTTATACCGAAGAAGAAGCAATTAATAAATTACGTGAAATGGGCTTTAATATTGCAGATACTGTCGAAACTGTAATATCAAGTGATATCGAAGAAGGAAAAGTAGTAAAAACCAATCCTGTGATCGGAAGTAAAAGAACCAAAGGAACAGAAATAACCATCTTTTTAAGTGAAGGAGATTCAAAAATATCCATTGAAAACTATGTAGGACAAGATTATACCTATGTTCAAGGATTATTAAAAGGACAAGGAATCGAAGTCCTAGTAGAAAAACGAGATACCGATGATAAAAATGCAGAACAAAACAAAGTCATTGGACAATCTATCGAAGCGGGAACTAAACTTTCCAAAGGAGATTATATAACCCTTTATATTCCAAATATTGATAAATACCCAGATTTTACTGAAAATGGAAAATACACCGTAGAAGAAGTAAAAAATTATTTAAAGGATTACAATGTTACAGTAAAAGTAGAAGAAGTAGAAGATACTACACACAAAGAAGGTACGATAATCCGTCAAGATCGAAAAGCAGGAGATCCAATTATTAAAGGTGCAACTATTATTTTAACTGTATCCAAAGCTCCAGAAGAACCAAAAGATGATGAAAAAGATCCTGTACAAGACGATACCTGTGCAACCCCGGGGTTATGCTAATGAAACAAGGAAAAATTATTCGAATCATCAGTAATTTATATACCGTAGATATCAATGGAGAAAATGTGGATTGTCAAGCAAGAGGAAAATTTCGAAACGAATCCATAACTCCCTTGGTCGGGGATTTATGTGAAGTAGATATCGAAAATAAATATATTATGAAAATCCTTCCCAGAAAAAATTACATGTTAAGACCTAGTATTGCTAACGTAGATAGTGCTCTCATAATAACATCAATGAAACAACCAAATTATCAACCCAATCTGTTAGATAAACTAATTACAGTTGTAACCCTTCATCAAATCAAACCAATTCTATGTTTTACGAAAATAGATTTATTGACAGAAAAAGAACAACAAAACTTTAATATATTAAAACATTATTATGAATCCGCTGGATATCCAGTGTTCACCAATACAGAAATTTTAAAAATAAAAAGTTATTTAAAAGATCAAATTGTGGTAGTCACTGGA
Organism: uncultured Mycoplasmatota bacterium; assembly: GCA_948469295.1. Classification (GTDB taxonomy): domain Bacteria; phylum Bacillota_I; class Bacilli_A; order RF39; family UBA660; genus MGBC162267. Next base: position 46 of record CAOKLK010000036.1, on the reverse strand, counting down.
CAAACAGGAGCTGGAAAAAGTACATTGTTAAATAAATTAGATGAAC
>CAOKLK010000035.1 GCA_948469295.1 uncultured Mycoplasmatota bacterium | reverse complement strand
ATGAAAGCACTGTTATAGAAAGAGTTTCCACCACAACATTCATTATCTACTGGTTTTTTGCAACAGCTCATGGGACACCTCCTTTTATAAAGACTAAACGAATGCTCCTACAATTAGGATAAGTAAAATAAATAATACTAATATGATTGCAGGGCCAATTCCATTGTCACAACATTTATTCATAAATTCATTCCTCCTTTATTTGTCTTTTCATTTATATTGTATGGAATTTTTTTTAAAGAGTGCTAGGATTTTTTACAATTCTATTATATAATAACGTTTGTGATTTATATGTTTTTAGATATTTTAGGAATTGTTATTGATAAAGATGGAAATTATTTATCTTTTGGGAAAAATGTGTTTCCATTAACAGAAAATATTTTTTATCATGGGAGAAGTTTTTTACTTGCACTAAAAGCTAGTGGTTGGTTAGGTAGAAATCATGATTTTGATGAGTTGAGGGAATATTATCCTAATTTAGAACGGTTTGAAAATTGGAAACCTATTGATACAGATATTTATGCTTATTTTGATCAGTTTGCTTATGAAGGATATTTGTTTTTATTGAACGGATCTTCTATGGGGTTGAATATTTTGATGGGATATCTTCCAAAAAAATTTACGATTTTTCAACAAGAAACTTTACTTGAATTAAAAAATCTTTTATATCTAGCAAATTTTTCTACTACAGAATTATATGTAACAAATTCTGATCAGATTTTAACGCTTCCAGATGTTTATCAAAAGATAGAAAACAATATAAAAAAAAGAATACGAGAGATCTAAGAAAAAGAATTGATTTTCTTGTTTTTTTATAGGAAAATTGATATAATATTCTGGTAATTTAAGGAGGATTTATGAAAAAGAAAGTATTTGTTTTAGGGGTTTGTACTTTATTACTTTGTGGATGTGGTAAGACAATCCCTACATTATCTAATGGAGAAGAAGCAGTGGTTACTTTTACAAATGGAGATAAAATTAGCGTTAATGAATTATATAAAGAAATTAAAGATGATTATGCTCTTCAAACTTTAATTCAAATGATTGATAAGAAAGTATTAGAAGCAGAATATCCAGATGAAGTGGAAGCGAAGAAAGAAACTGCCGAAAGTGCTGTGAAAGCGATGATTGAAAACTATGGAGAAGAATCTTTTAAACAAATGTTACAAAGTTATTATGGATATACTTCTATCGACGCTTATAAGGAATCATATTATGTAAATGCTATGCAAAATTTAGCTATTGTCGATTATGGAAAAAGTAAAGTAACTGATAAAGAAATGCAAAAATATTATGATGAAAGTATTTATGGAGATATTTTAATTGATCATATTTTAATTCCTGCTAATTTAACAGATGATATGAGTAGTGATGAAAAATCTAAAGAACAAGATCGTGCCAAAGCAGAAGCTCAAAAAGTAATTGATGAGTTGAAAAAAAGTGAAAATGCTAAAGAACGTTTTGCTGAACTAGCGAAAGAATATTCTAAAGATGAAAGTACGAAAGAAAATGGCGGAAGTTTAGGATATATTAATATTGGAACTTTATCTCAAGAATATGATGAAATTGTAAAAGCTGCGGTTTCTTTAAAGAATAATAGTTATTCTACAGAAATTATTACAACTGAACTTGGATATCATGTTATTTTTAGAGAAGATCAAAGAGAAAAAGCTTCTTTTGATGATGTCAAAGATTCTATTCGAGAAACATTAGGTAATAAAAAATTAGAAAGTGATGAAACTATGAGTATTACTGCTCTTACTGAACTTCGAAAGAAATATGGAGTGGAAATTGTCGATTCTGAAATTCAAAAACAATATGGAAACTATATTTCGAATATGATTACAAGTATTGAAAATCAAAAAAAGGATTCAACAAATAACTAGTTGAATCTTTTTTTATTCTTGGTTGTGATTTAGAAAGTTATCAATGATTTCTTTTGGATATCCTTTTTCATATAATTTTCTTTTTATTTGAAAGTTTAGTTCATTCCCTTGATATTTTCTACTCCACTTTTGTTTTTGTTTATGATATTCTTTTTCTAACTTTGTAATATCGTCCTTCCATTCTATTGTGTTTTCTATTTCTAATATCCACTCTTTGGGATAACCAAGGTTATAAAAATAAATCTCACATTTTCTCTTCCATTTCTCTGTTCCATCATTATGGGTTGACGTAGCTTTTTTTTGAAATAAATGCCTTAATTTAGTACACCATTCTTCTTTGGTAATTTGTTCTAATTTCTCATTAATTTTATTTTTATTAAAATCTAAATCTTCTAAGCTTTTTTGAATTTTATCAGGTCCATTTGCTGAAAAACGAAAGTTATCATTTAAGTAACTTTCAATGTAAATATCTTCATTTAAATATCCTTTTTCTTGTAAATGATTGACGGTATTTTCTATCTCTTTTGTAGAGTAGTTTTTCTGTTTTAAATATTCTTTGATTTCTTTTTTAGAACGCAGTCGTTTTGTCATATAATTTAGAGCTAAATAATAGGATTCTAATTCATGATTTTCATTTCTGATCTGTTCTAGTTCTGTTTCGCTCAATTCTTTTTTGGGAAGTAATGCATACTTTACCATTATATCATCATAACATTCCATATTTTGTTGGTTTTCAAAAGTAATAATATAAAGATTCCTTTTTCCTTTTTTGATTTGTGCTATTTTCATTTTTTTCCTTCTTTACTTTGGATTTATTATAAAGTACATTTGTACGCTTGTCAATTTAAAATTAATTTTTAATTAAAAAAATTTAGATATTTTCTTTGTATTCTTTACAAGAATTATCTAAATCTTTCATCATATTCTCGATATCTGCCCAATCTTTTGTTTTTACTCCACTTGCAAATTTATGTCCCCCACCATGATATTTAGCTGCGATTTCATTAATTACTGGACCTCGACTTCGAATGTTAACTTTGTATTGACCATTTTTTTCATCTTCTGTTATAAATGTCCAAACTAATATGTCTTTGATATAATTAAAATCATTTATCATGTTAGATGGAGAAGATGCATCTACTCCATATTTTTTGATTGTTTCTTTCGAAATTTGAACATAGGCAAATCCATTTTCTGTTACGGTTAGGTGTTCTGAAAGGTAGCCATGAAATTTTACTTCTTCGATTGGACGTTCATATAATTTTTCATATTGTTTGGTTATATTAATTTTTGTTCTTTCTAAAAGCAAGGAAAGAATTTTAAAGGTATCAATTGTTGTATAAGGAAGAAGAAAGCGATCACTATCGGAAACCATTCCAATAAATAAATTATTGGCAATATTTTCTGTTATTTTTAAATTACTATAGAGTATTAATTCTGTTAGTAATTGGGATGTACTACAAGCATTATCATTTATCCATTCTAGAGGGCCAAATTCTTCCTCAAATGGATGATGATCTATTTTTATAATTTCTTTTGGATTTAAATCTTCGATTCCATCGACACGACAATAATTTGGTACATCTAATGTAATTAGTAAGGCATTTTTTAATGTTTTGTTATCTGGTTTATCTAAGTTTCCATACTTTTTAAATTTTGATACTCCTACTCCTACTGCAAAAACATTTTTGGTAGGATAAGTTAATTTTATAGAATCTCTTAATGCAATTTGACTACAAATAGCATCTGGATCTGGACCTATATGTCTTGCAATTACTATGGTATCATATTGTTTTATTTTTTTTGTGATTTTTTTGATGATTATTTTGTTCAATCCAAATCCCTCTTTCTTTACTACTTTGCAAAATGATACGTATCTCTTGCTATCATAATTTCTTCATCTGTAGGAATTACATATACGGAAATACTTGAATCTTCTGTGGTAATTTTCCCTTCTTGGATTTCTTTAAAACTAGCAATTTGATCATTTAATTCATGATTTACTTTGACTCCTAAGAATTCTAGTTTTTCTAATATTTTTTCTCTTTCAAAGCAGCCATTTTCTCCTACTCCTGCTGTAAATACAATAGCATCGCATCCTTGTAATTCAAAATAATACATGGCAATGTAATTTACGATGCGGTTTGTAAACATATCAAGAGCAATTCTAGAGTTTTCATCCCCACTTTTCATGGCTTTTTCAACATCTCGGATATCACTATATTTTTCACTAATTCCAAGAAGTCCACTTTCTTTATTTAACATTTGATCGATTTCATCAATTGTTAACCCTTTTTCTTGTAAAAATTTAATAATGGATGAATCTATGTCACCAGATCTTGTTCCCATCATTAAACCAGCATTTGGAGTAAATCCCATGGAAGTATCTATTGATTTTCCATTTTTTACTGCAGTGATACTTGCTCCAGACCCAATATGGCAAATGATTAATTTACTTTGTTCCGTTTTTAAAATATTTTTCATACATTCGGTAATATATTTGTGACTGGTTCCATGCATTCCATATTTTCGGATTTTATATTTTTCATACAAGTTCATCGGGATGGCATAAAGATATTGATCAGGCTCCATTGTTTGATGAAAAGCGGTATCAAATACAGCAATTTGTTTAGCATCTGGTACTACTTTTTGAGCTGCTTTGATTCCTGTCACTGCAGGAGGATTATGTAATGGTGCTAAACTACTTAAATCTTCGATTATTTTTAATACTTCGTCGGTAATTTCAATACTATCTTTGTATATTTCTCCTCCATGAACAACACGATGTCCAATGGCATTAATTTCTTTTAAGTCATTGACAATTTTTCGATCAATTAATTCGTTCATTAAAATCTGAAAAGCTTCTTCGTGATTGGAGATTTCTTTTTCTATTTTGATTTTTTCATCTTTTATTTTTAAGGTATAAAAACTATTTCCAATACCAATCCGTTCGAAATTTCCAGAAATTAATTTTTGTTCTTCTGGCATCTCTACGGCTGTAAATTTTAATGATGAACTTCCAGCGTTTACTGATAATATTTTCATATCTTCACCTCTTAGTTTTATTATACAAAAAAAAAAAAGATTTTACTATCTTTTTTCCGAATTGTTATGGTGTCTTAAGCAATATGGTCCTGATTTGGAAGCAAAGGCATCTAAATCACATTCTTTTTTTTGATTGGATTCAAAATTGTATCCATAATCATTGAACCGTTCATTCATTAAACGCTCCATTTCGCTTTTATGTTCCCCATCATAACTTTTGTAATATAAATTAATATGTTGTCTCATTTTTCTTCACCTGTTTTTAGTATGTATATTTTTTTATTTTTTATTCATCATAAGTATGGGTGAAAATATGAAAGAGACTGAAGAATATTATAATCAAAAGATTCTTTGTGATGTCAAGGAATGTAAATATCATGAAAATGAAGAAGATCGGTGTACACTTGGAAAAATCAATGTAAGCGGATCTTTACCAAAAGCTAATACTTTTTGTGATAGTTTTGAAACAGAAGAATAATTTTTTCTGTTTTTTTTATAAGATATCTTCAAATTGTTGTTTATTTTTTGTAACTAGAATTTCTTCGTGATTTTGAATGGCTTTTTCAATTAGTTTTTCATATGGAATCAATGTTTCATATTCTTCGCATTTCGATATTTCTGGATTAATTATGGGGTGTTCTGGAACAAATATTGTACAACAATCTTCAAATGGGAGGATGCTTGTATCATAAGTATTTATTTGTTGGGCAAGAGAAATGATTTCTAATTTATCAAAGCATGCAAGAGGTCTTATCACAGGTATTGTTACTACCATATTAATGGCATTCATACTTGTTAATGTCTGACTTGCGACTTGTCCAATTGACTCTCCGTTTACTAATATTTTACATTTTCTTTGATAGGCAATTTTAGCAGAAATACGATACATCATTCTTCTCATTATGGTAATTAAGTATTCATGAGGAATGTTTTTATAAATTGTTTCTTGAATTTCTGTAAAATTTATGACATGTAATTTTATTTCTCCTTGATAAGAAGAAAGGATTCTAGCAAGACTTTCTACTTTATTTTTCGCTTCTAAAGATGTATGAGGAGGGCTTTCAAAATAAATGGCTTCTAGTTTCACTCCTCTTTTCATAGTTAGATATCCTGCGACGGGAGAATCAATTCCACCACTTAGCATTAATAATCCTTTTCCGAGGGTTCCCACTGGGTAACCTCCTAATCCTTTTCTTGTATCAAAATATAAATATGATTTTTTTAGTCTTATTTCAATATGGATCGTAAGTTCTGGATGATGAACATCAACTTTTACTTTTTCTTTATTTTTTAAAACAAGTCCTCCCAATATATGATTAATTTCTGGACTTTTTAAGGAATAATTTTTATTACTTCTTTTGGTTTCTATTTTAAATGTTTTAAATTCGATATTTTGGATTAAGTTTTCTAAGGCTTCTTTTATTTGTTCTATATTATTATCTTCTAATTCATTACATATTACGATTTCATGAATTCCAAATATTTTTTGAAGTTTGTTTAAAATATCTTCAAAGTTATTTTTTAATGGAGTTATAAACATTCTTCCGCTATCATATTCTATTGTAATTTCCTCTTCTTTTAATAGATGTTCAATATTTTGCTTTAATGTTTTTAAGAACAAGTTGATATTATCTTTTTTGGTAGTTAATTCTCCATATTTGATCATGATTTTTTGTGTCATTTTTCATCACCTTTTGTTATTATACCAAAGAAAAAGATTGCTGTCTTCTAAAATAATCCCATTCATTAAGCCCTAAAAATCCATAATTTACTAAACAACTATCTTAGATCTAGAAGGTATCTCTTTGGATAACCCTCTAATGGAGTCAATATGTAAATTATTATGATAATTTTCGA